>NZ_JBHJUK010000159.1:0-18325 GCF_042266225.1 Kitasatospora sp. NPDC056181 | reverse complement strand
GCATCGGCAGCAGCCGGGTGCGCTGCACGTCGAGCCGGCCGGCCGCCGCGGGGGGGGCGCTCCGCCGCGGCGCGGCGGCGCGGCCGCGGGTGGCGGTGGGCGGGTGAAGCGCGGGGTGGTGGCCGCCGCCCCGGGCGGGGGGGGGGGGGGCCGCCGCGCGGCGGCCGCCCCGGCGGGTGGCTCAGGCCGGGTTGGTGAGGGCGTCGTACTCGGCGGCGCTCAGCAGCTCGTCGGTCGACTCGACACGCACCTTGAACAGCCAGCCGCCCTCGAACGGGGCACTGTTGACCAGGGAGTTGTCGTCCAGGACGTCCTGGTTGACCTCGGTGATCTCACCGGTCACCGGCGAGTACAGGTCGCTGACCGACTTGGTGGACTCCAGCTCGCCACAGGTCTCACCCGCGGTCACGGTCTCGCCGACCTCGGGCAGCTGCACGTAGACGATGTCACCGAGGGCGTCGGCCGCGTGGGCGGTGATGCCGACCGTGGAGACACCGTCCTCGGCGGCGGTCAGCCACTCGTGCTCCTTGGTGTACTGCAGGTGCGTGGGGTTGCTCATGGCGTCATTCTCCAGGATGGGAAGCGGGTACGACGAAGCGGCCCGGTGGCCGGGCACGCCTCGGCGGGGGAAGCGGAGGGGGGAAAGCGGCGGGGAGGGGTCAGCGGGCGCGCTTGTAGAAGGGCAGCGCCACGACCTGGACCGGCTCGTGCTTGCCGCGGACGTCCACCGCGACGGTGGTGCCGGGGGCGGCGTGCGCCGCGTCCACGTAGGCGATCGCGATCGGCTTGCCCAGGGTGGGGGAGGGCGCGCCGGAGGTGATCCGGCCGATCGGGGCGCCGTCGGCGGAGACCACCGTGTACTCGGCGCGCGGCACGCGCTTGCCCTCGGAGACCAGGCCGACCAGCACCCGCGGCGGGTTGGCCTCGGCCTCGGCGGCGGCCTTCTCCAGCGCCTTGCGGCCGACGAACGCACCCTCGTTGGTGGTCTTGTCGAAGCGGACGACGCGGCCGAGACCGGCGTCGAACGGGGTCAGGTCGGTGGAGAGCTCGTGCCCGTACAGCGGCATGCCGGCCTCCAGGCGCAGCGTGTCGCGGCAGGAGAGGCCGCAGGGGACGAGGCCGCGGTCGGTGCCGGCCTCGGTCAGCGCCTGCCAGATCTGCTCGGCGTCGCCGGGGTTGCAGAAGATCTCGAAGCCGTCCTCGCCGGTGTAGCCGGTGCGGGCGAGCAGCACGTCGCGGCCGGCGACCTGGGCCGGGAGGATCGCGTAGTACTTCAGGCCGGGCAGGTCGGCCTCGGTGGTGGCGGTGAGGATCGCAGTGGCCTCGGGGCCCTGGACGGCGATCAGCGCGTAGGTGTCGCGGTCGTCGGTGACGACGGCGTCGTAGCCCTTGGCCCGGGCGATCAGCTCGTCCAGCACCAGCTGGGCGTTGGAGGCGTTGGCGACGACCAGGAAGGCGTCCTCGCGCAGGCGGTAGACGATCAGGTCGTCCAGGATGCCGCCGTCCTCGGCGCAGATCATGGTGTAGCGGGCGCGCAGCACGCCGAGCGCGGAGACGAAGCCGACCAGCGCGTGGTCCAGCATCTCGCCGGCCTGCGGGCCGGTGACGGTGATCTCGCCCATGTGGGAGAGGTCGAAGAGACCGGCCTTGGTGCGGACGGCGAGGTGCTCCTCGCGCTCGCTCCCGTAACGCAGCGGCATGTCCCAGCCGGCGAAGTCGGTCATGGTGGCGCCGAGGCTGCGGTGCAGCGCGTCGAGCGCGGTGAGGCGGAGGGACGACATGGCCTGGAACTCCTCGGTCTGGGCACTCAGGGGTGCGCACGCCGGACCGGTCCCGCTCGGAGAGGGACCTGACCTGCGCGCGGGCATGCGGCGGCTGGGTCTCCCCATCTGTCGTCGTACCTGAGAGCTTCACCGCACGCGGGCCCGCAGCTCTTTACAGCTAACAGGACAGCATGGCGGCTTGCACCGTGGGTGGGCGCGCGACCGGGCCGTGCGCCGCTTTCCAGATGTGCCTAATCCGTGCGGTAGGGGTGCCTGAGAGATTCCGGGGAGGACTTGCTCCTTCGGCGCCGGTCCTGCCGCCGTCGGCGGCACTCCGGACTCTCCCGCGCGGGTTCGAGCGGCCGGTATGGAGTTAGGGGGCGGCCCGGCGAGAACGCGGAGCCGCGGACATCATGGCACGTCCGGCGCCCGTGCGGGAGAGGGGCCCCGGGCGGCCCGCTAGGCTGCACGCGTCGACGAGCCAGTGAGGCGGTACAAGGGGCGCATGGGGTACCCGGTGGAGCAGCAGCAGGGGTGGGGCGGTCCGGACTCGGTGCCGCCCGGCGGCGGATGGCCTGCCAACGAGCTGGAGCAGGTGCTCACCGCCGCGCTCGGCGATCCGGGCGCCACGCCGCGGGTGTTCGAGGTGCTCGCCCGCAGCCAGGTGTGGATCCCGCTGCCGGCCGGGGCCGACCCGCAGGGCCAGGCGCTGAACCTGCCGACCGTGGAGCTGGGCGGGGAGCCGTACGTGCCGGTCTTCTCCTCGCAGGAGGTGTTCCTCCAGCAGGCGCCGGGGATGCCGTTCGCGATCGCGCCGGTCTGGGAGTTCGCCCGCGGGCTGCCGCTGGGCGTGGGCATCGCGGTGAACCCGGAGGCGGCGGTCGGCATCCCGGTGCCGCCGCAGGGCGTGGCCGAGCTGCGGCGCGGGCCGCGGGAGGACCGCTGGGAGGCCGCGCAGGCGCCGTCCGGCGGCCGGGTGGCGCTGCGCGAGCCGGTGCCGGGCGAGGACCCGGAGGCCTTCCTGGCCGCCTGCCGCGGCGAACTGTCGGCGCTGCCCGGGGTGCTCACCGCCCGGCGGGCGCTGGCCAGCGTCGAGGGCGAGCCCACCGTGATGTTCGTCGGCGTCCAGCTGGACCGGCTGGCCCCGGCCGACCCGGCCGCCGTGAACGAGGCGCTGGGCCGGGCGCTGGGAACCGCGCCGCTGCCCGGCGGCGTCCACCTCGTACTGCTCGACCTCGCGGAGGACCCCGTGGTCGAGTGGTTGCTCGACAAGGTCCAGCCGTTCTACACACGGATGTGACCCGGCGCGGAAGCGACGCGCCCCTCCCCGCCCGCCGTCGGGCGGCCCGCGAACGGGTAGGAGGGGCCCAAGGCAGGCACGTCGGCGTGGCGGTGGTCGGTGGCGCCCCATAGGGTGCGTGCAGACACCCGTCGGGCCGGCGGCAGGTGAGGGAAAGAAGAGGCGCAGCGAGGTGGGCGCATGAGTGCGGGAGCGGTAGCGGGCGGTGTACCGGGGCCCTGGGGCCAGGCACCCGCCGGGCGCCCCGGCGCGGATCCGAGAGCGCTGGAACACGCCCTGCGCGAGGTCGCGCCGGAGCGCTGGGAGGCGTACGAGGCGCTGCTGCACGCCCTGGCCGACGGCCAGGTGCTGATGCTGCTCTGGCACGGGACGCCGGGAAGCCCGGACGCCCAGTACGGGAACATGGAGATCAGCGGCCACGGCTACGCGCCGGCGGTCACCTCGCCCGAGCAGCTGGCGGCGTCCGGCTGGGCGCGGGCGCACGAGGTGATCTCGGGGCGCGAGATCGCCGCCTCGCTCTACCGGACCCGCTGGGGCCTCTGGCTCAACCCGCACGCCCCCGGCGGCGGGGTCGGCGTGCCCTGGGCGGACCTGCGGCGGATCGCGGCCGGCCTGGACCGGCTGCCTGCCGGGCCGCTGAAGCTGAGTGAACCGCAGGTGCCCGCCCAGCAGTTCTTCGCGCTGCTGGAGCACCAGGCGGGCGAGGTGCGGGCGGTCAAGGCGCTCCGCCGGGCCTGGGTGCAGCCCTCCGTGGGCGAACCGTACCTGGCCATCGGCCTTGAGCTGTACGAGAGTTCGCCGCCCACGGTGGAGGCCGTCCGGGCGCTGATGCAGCGGGCGATCGCGGTCGCGCCGGAGGGCCTGGCCGTCTCCACGGTGGCGATGGGGGACGAGTACGACCCGGTGGCGCTCTGGATGCGGGCCAACGCACGGCCGTTCTACGACCGCGAGGCGGGTGCCCAGGGCCGACCGCCGGCCACGGCGTACCCGCCGGTGCCCCCGCCGCCGTACGCCTCGCAGGCGGGGCCGGGGTACGGCTACGGCACCCAGCCGCCCGCCCCGGGCTGGCAGGGCCAGCCGCCGCCGCAGCAGCCCTGGCCCGGCTACCCCACCCGCTGACGCGGTAACGGCCGAGCGGCTCGGAAATGGCCGAGCGGCGCGGCAAAGGCCGAGCGACGCGGTAAAGAGCAAGCAAAGAAACCGGTTTGACGATCCGTCGGACCGGTTTCGGCGTTTTCCGGACGAAGTTCCCGTTCGTGCTGGCAGACATCTTGACATGGCTGTTACAGCTGTGTGAAGAGCGGTATGCCGAAGATCCAGAGGTGCATGTCGACAGATCACAGTTGGGCATCTGTCGGTTGTCAGGGCTGGCGCAAGCCAGTTCGGATGGCAGAGAGTTCTGCAAACGCACCGCGCGTGGTTGGCGCCCCACAAAGGCGAACGCGCAGGCGGACAGCTTGATCCACGCGATGCCCATCCCGCGTGGCGGCAGTACCCGAGCACGCAGTACCGCACGTCGTACCGCTGCGAACACCGCCCTGTACCTCCGTACGTCCGCACCTCCGCACGTCCGCACCAGCCGTCCCGCCGATCCCGGCGACCGGCACCCGTGGGCCGGCCACCGTCGGCGAGGGGACCGAACTGACCATGACCGCACCCATCAAGACCGCCGGAAACGCACCGGAGGCAGACGCCGCCGCGAGCCCGGCCAAGAAGATCGAGGGCCGCTCGCTCGGCCAGATCGCCTGGACCCGTTTCAAGCGGGACAAGGCCGCCGTCGCCGGCGGCATCGTGGTGATCCTGCTGATCCTGCTCGCCGTGCTGGCCAAGCCGATCGAGTCGGTCTTCGGCATGGACCCCGACGCGCTCAACCAGGACCTCCTGGACGCCAACCTCGGCGGCCTGCCGTTCGGGGACTGGGGCGGCATGAGCATGGACCACCCGCTCGGCGTCGACCCGCTGCAGGGCCGCGACCTGCTCGCCCGCGTCATCGAGGGCTCCTGGGTCTCACTGCTCGTCGCCTTCGGGGCGACCCTGCTCTCCAACACCATCGGCACCGTGCTCGGCGTGATGGCCGGCTACTACGGCGGCTGGGTGGACAACCTGATCAGCCGGGTGATGGACGTGTTCCTCGCCTTCCCGCTGCTGCTCTTCGCCATCGCGATCTCCGCCTCGCTGCAGGGCGGCGCCTTCGGCCTGCACGGCCTCCCGCTGCACATCATGGTGCTGATCTTCGTGATCGGCTTCTTCAACTGGCCCTACATGGGCCGGATCGTGCGCGGCCAGACCCTCTCGCTGCGCGAGCGCGAGTTCGTCTACGCCGCCCGCAGCCTGGGCGCCCGCGGGCCGTTCATCCTGTTCAAGGAGCTGCTGCCCAACCTGGTCGGTCCGATCCTGGTCTACTCGACCCTGCTGATCCCGACCAACATCCTCTTCGAGGCCGGCCTGAGCTTCCTCGGCGTCGGCATCCAGGCCCCGCAGTCCTCCTGGGGCGGGATGCTCAACGACGCGATCAAGTACTACCAGGTGGACCCCCAGTACATGGTGGTCCCCGGTATGGCGATCTTCCTCACGGTTCTCGCCTTCAACCTGCTCGGCGACGGGCTGCGTGACGCCCTCGATCCCAAGAGCAACTGACCTCTCGTCAGGACCCTCCGATACGCCACCACTCCTCAAGGGGTTGATCCCACCATGCGTAGGTCCCGTACCGTCGCGCTGACCGCAGTGGCTGCCGCCACTGTCCTGGTCGTCACCGGCTGCTCGTCCAGCTCCTCCAAGAGCGGGGACAGCAACTCGTCCTCCGCCGCCTCCTCCGGCGGTGCCGACGCGGCCACCAAGGGCATCGTCAACGCCTCGGACAAGAAGGGCGGGACGGTCACCTACGAGATGAAGGGCACGCCGGACTCGCTCGACCCCGGCAACACGTACTACGCGTACATCTACAACTTCTCGCGCCTGTACGGGCGTCCGCTGACCACCTTCGCCCCGGGCCCCGGCGACGAGGGCAACAAGCTGGTCCCGGACCTCGCCGAGTCGATGGGCCAGCCGAGTGCGGACGGCCTGACCTGGACGTACAAGCTGCGCGCGGGCCTCAAGTACGAGGACGGCAGCGCGATCACGTCCAAGGACGTCAAGTACGCGGTGGAGCGCTCCAACTGGGCGCCGGACGTGTTCTCCAACGGTCCGACGTACTTCAAGGAGCTGCTGGTCGACAACCCGACCCCGTACGAGGGTCCGTACAAGGACACCACCGGTGACCTGAAGTCGATCGAGACGCCGGACGACCTGACCGTCGTCTTCCACCTGAAGCACGCCTTCGCGGACTTCGACTACCTGGTCTCCGCCCCGCAGACCGTCCCGGTCCCGAAGGACAAGGACAAGGGCGCCGACTACGTCAAGCACCCGCTCGCCTCGGGCAGCTACAAGTTCGAGTCCTACGAGGACGGCAAGCAGCTCACGCTGGTGCCGAACACCAACTGGGACGCGAAGAGCGACCCGATCCGCAAGCAGCTCGCGGACAAGATCCTGCTCAAGATGAACATCGAGCAGTCCACCATCGACAAGGACCTGCTGGCCGGCAACGCCCAGGTGGACCTCGTCGGCGGCGGCGTCGACCCGCAGACCCAGGCACAGATCCTGCAGAACCCGAAGCTCAAGGCCAAGACCGACAACGCCTACGGCGGCCGCCTGGTCTACACCGCGATCGACAGCCACGTCGCGCCGTTCGACAACGTCGACTGCCGCAAGGCCGTCCAGTACGCGATCGACAAGGTCTCGGTGCAGACCGCGATCGGCGGCCCGATCCGCGGCCAGATCGCCAACTCGGTGCTCCCGGCGGACATCCCGGGTCACCAGGACATCAACCTGTACGAGACCAAGGACAACAAGGGCGACGAGGCCAAGGCCAAGGAGGCCCTCAAGGCCTGCGGCAAGCCGGAGGGCTTCTCCACCGTCCTGTCCGCCCGTACCGAGCGGGCCACCGAGATCGCCGCCGCGACCTCGATCCAGGCCGCGCTGAAGAAGATCGGCATCAACGCCGAGATCCAGCAGTTCCCGCAGGGCAAGTACCTCTCCGACAACGTCGGCGTGCCGGCGAAGAACAAGGAGAAGAACATCGGCCTGATGATGATGCAGTGGGGCGCCGACTGGCCGACCGGCTACGGCTTCCTGCAGCAGATCGTCGACGGCCGCGCCATCAAGGAGGCCGGTAACAACAACCTGGCCTCGCTGAACGACCCGGCGATCAACAAGCTGCTCGACGACGCCGCGGTCAACACCGACAAGGCCGCCCGCGAGAAGATCTACTCCGAGATCGACAAGAAGGTCATGGAGAGCGCGGTCTACGTCCCGCTGACCTACTTCAAGGTGTTCCTGTACCGCTCGGACACCGCCACCAACGTCGTCTCCACCTCGGCCTTCTCGGGTGAGTACGACTACCTGAACATCGGTACGAGCAAGTAAGAGCCTGGCTCCGCATCCCTGAAGGCAGGTGAAGGCAGCGGCGCCCGCCCCCGGCCCGTAGATACCGGACGGCGGCGGGCCGCCCGGGCCGCCCCACTGTGTTTTGCTACAAACACCCCAGGACGCTCGCGGCCGTGGTGCTGCTGCTGGTGGTCAGCGCGGTCACCTTCGCGATCTTCTTCCTGCTGCCGCGCCTGGCCGGCGAGACGACCGACCAGCTGGCCACGCAGTACATCGGGAAGAACCCCTCCCCCGAAGCGGTCGCGGCGGTCAAGAAGAACCTCGGGTTCGACCAGCCGATCTACGTCCAGTACGGGCGCTTCCTGAAGGCGCTGGTCACCGGGGCCGAGTACAAGTTCGGCCCGGACGCGGCCACCTGCCACGTTCCCTGCTTCGGCTACTCCTTCAAGAACCACCTTGAGGTCTGGCCCGAGCTGACCAAGCGCATCCCGATCACGCTCTCGCTGGCCATCGGCGCCGCGGTGCTCTGGCTGGTCTCCGGCGTCACCACCGGCGTCATCTCGGCGCTCAAGCCGCGCTCCATCTTCGACCGCCTCTCCATGGGCGTCGCCCTCGCCGGCGTCTCGCTGCCGGTCTTCTTCACCGGCGCGCTGCTGCTCACGCTCTTCAGCTACGAGTGGCCGATCCTGGACAACCTGCAGTACGTCAACTTCACCGACGACCCGCTGATGTGGGCCCGCAACCTGATCCTCCCCTGGATCTCGCTGGCCTTCCTCTACTCCGCGCTCTACGCCCGGCTCACCCGCGCCGGAATGCTGGAGACGATGAGCGAGGACTACATCCGCACCGCCCGGGCCAAGGGCCTGGTCGAGCGCAAGGTCGTCGTCAGGCACGGACTGCGCTCCGCGCTCACCCCGGTCGTCACCATCTTCGGCATGGACCTCGGCCTGCTGCTCGGCGGTGCGCTCATCACCGAGCAGGTCTTCTCGCTCCAGGGCGTCGGCGCCTTCGCGGTCTCCGCGATCGCCGACAACGACCTGCCGAAGATCCTCGGCGTCACGTTGCTCGCAGCCTTCTTCATCGTCCTGTGCAACCTCGTGGTTGACCTCCTGTACGCCGCTGTCGACCCCCGGGTGAGGCTGTCGTGACCGAGCTCCAGAAGACCCCGGCGCCCGTGGCCGCCCCGACCGGGGACGCCTTCCTCTCCGTCCGGGACCTGCGGATCCACTTCGACACCGACGACGGCCTGGTCCGCTCGGTCGACGGGGTCAGCTTCGACCTGCACAAGGGCAGGACCCTCGGCATCGTCGGCGAGTCCGGCTCCGGCAAGTCCGTCACCTCGCTGGGCATCATGGGCCTGCACCGCTCCAAGCGGGCCCGGATCAGCGGCGAGATCCGCCTCGACGGCGAGGACCTGATCGCGGCCGGCCCCGAGCGGGTCCGGCAGCTGCGTGGCCGCGAGATGGCGATGATCTTCCAGGACCCGCTGACCGCGATGCACCCGTACTACACGGTCGGGGCGCAGATCATCGAGGCCTACCGGGTCCACCACCCGCAGGCCACCAAGAAGCAGGCCCGGGCCCGCGCGGTCGAGATGCTCGACCGGGTCGGCATCCCGCAGCCCGACCGCCGGGTCGACGACTACCCGCACCAGTTCTCCGGCGGCATGCGCCAGCGCGCCATGATCGCCATGGCCCTGGTCAACGACCCCTCGCTGCTGATCGCCGACGAGCCCACCACCGCCCTGGACGTCACCGTCCAGGCGCAGATCCTGGACCTCATCCGCGACCTCCAGCAGGAGTTCGGCTCGGCCGTCATCATCATCACCCACGACCTCGGGGTGGTCGCCGAGATCGCCGACGACATCCTGGTCATGTACGGCGGCAAGTGCGTCGAGCGCGGACCCGCCGACACCCTCTTCGACGCGCCCGAACACCCCTACACCTGGGGCCTGCTGGGCTCGATGCCACGCCTCGACCGCGAGCTCCAGGAGCGGCTCGTCCCGGTCAAGGGCACCCCGCCCAGCCTGATCAACGTGCCCAGCGGCTGCGCCTTCCACCCGCGCTGCCCGTACGCCGGGCAGACCGGGGGCCGCTCCACGAGCGAGACCCCCGTCCTGACCGAGGCGGCGCCCGGGCACCACGCGGCCTGCCACCTCGCCGCCGCCGACCGGCACCGCATCTTCGCCGAAGAGATCGCGCCCCGGCTGTGAGCCCGGCCTCGTACCACCTTTCTGGAGAGAACCGATGACGGACACTCAGGCGGCAGCCCCCGAGCCCTTGAAGAAGGTGCCGGCGCCCTCGCCCGCTCCCGACCGCGAGCCGCTGCTCCGGGTGACCGGACTGACGCGGCACTTCCCGATCCACGGCGGGCTGCTGCGCCGCCGGACCGGCGCGGTGCGGGCCGTCGACGGCATCGACTTCACCGTCAACGCGGGGGAGACCCTCGGCGTGGTCGGCGAGTCCGGCTGCGGCAAGTCGACCATGGGCCGACTGGTCACCCGGCTCGACGAACCCACCGGCGGGAAGATCGAGTTCGAGGGGACCGACATCACCCACCTGGGTACCGGGGCGATGCGTCCGCTGCGCCGCGACATCCAGATGATCTTCCAGGACCCGTACTCCTCGCTGAACCCCCGGCACACCGTCGGCACCATCGTCGGCGCGCCGTTCAAGCTGCAGAAGGCCGAGCCGGCCGGCGGGGTCAAGAAGGCCGTCCAGGAGCTGCTGGAGCTGTGCGGGCTCAGCCCCGAGCACTACAACCGGTACCCGCACGAGTTCTCCGGCGGCCAGCGCCAGCGCATCGGCATCGCCCGGGCGCTCGCCCTGCGGCCCAAGATGGTCGTCGCGGACGAGCCGGTCTCCGCGCTCGACGTCTCCATCCAGGCGCAGGTGGTCAACCTGCTGGACGACCTCCAGCGCGAGCTGGGCCTGACCTACCTGATCATCGCGCACGACCTCTCGGTGGTCCGGCACGTCTCCGACCGGGTCGCCGTGATGTACCTCGGCAAGGTGGTCGAGATCGCCGACCGGGACTCCCTCTACGCGAACCCGATGCACCCGTACACCAACGCGCTGATGTCGGCCGTGCCGGTGCCCGACCCGCGCCGCAGGCAGCGCCGCGAGCGCATCCTGCTCAAGGGCGACGTGCCGTCCCCGATCAACCCGCCGTCCGGCTGCCGGTTCCGCACCCGCTGCTGGAAGGTGCAGGAGATCTGCGCCACACAGGAGCCGCCGCTGGCCGCGCTCAAGACCGGGCACCAGGTGGCCTGCCACTTCCCCGAGAATGCGCCTTCGGCGGGCGGTACGGCGGAGAAGGCCCCCGCCTCGGCGTGAGGCCCGACTGAGCCGAATCGGAGGGGAATGTTCCGCGGGTCCATAGTTGTGCGGTGACCTCGCAGATCTTCCCCTCCGACGTCCAGCAGTCGCTGGACCTGATCGGCATCTTCGTCTTCGCCCTCTCCGGGGGCCTGCTCGCCGTCCGCAAGAACATGGACATCTTCGGGATCTGTGTGCTGGCGGAGGTCACCGCCCTCGGCGGCGGGGTGATGCGCGACCTCGTCATCGGGGCCACGCCCGTGGCCGCCTTCACCAACCTCGGGTACTTCGTCACCCCGCTCGTGGCCGGCCTGGTGGTGTTCTTCCTGCACCCCGAGGTCGAACGGATCAACCGCGCGGTGCAGACCCTCGACGCCCTCGGGCTCGGCCTCTTCTGCGTCACCGGAACGGCCAAGGCGCACGACTACGGCCTCGGCGCGGTGGCGGCCATCGCGCTCGGCATGGTGACGGCGGCCGGTGGCGGCGTGATGCGCGACGTGCTGGCCGGCGAGATCCCCTCACTGCTCCGCTGGGACCGGGAGATCTACGCCGTTCCGGCCCTGGTCGGCTCCACGCTGGTGGTGGTGCTGATCGGCCTCGACCGGCTCAGCGCGGCCACCGGCACGGCCGCCGCGCTGACCGCCTTCGTGCTGCGGATGCTCGCCCTCAAGTACGGCTGGCGTGCCCCGCGGGCCTGGCACCGCAACGGTTCTCGCACCAGCGAGGAGTAGGCGAGCCCCCGTACGCCAAGGAGATCGCCTCGGCCGTGCAGAGCAGCTCCGGCAGCAGCCGGACCAGCTCGAACGGGGCCATCTCGTAGGTCGGGGCGCTCACCGCGCACGCGGCCACCGGCCGCCCCGCACTGCCGGCCACCGGCGCGGCCACGCAGGCCACCGGCTCCCGGTGCTCGGCCGACTCGGCCGCCCAGCCCTGGCGGCGGACCCTGGCCAGCTCGGCCGGCAGGTCGTCCTCGCGGGTGCCGTCCTCGGGCAGTCCGGCCAGCAGCACCCGGCCGATCGCGGTGCCGGTCGTCGAGGCCCGCCGCCCGATCCGGGACGGCCGGCCGGCGCCCGGGTGCCAGCGGCCGGCCAGCTCGTCCAGGTAGAGCACCTCGTCGTCCTGGAGCACGGCCAGCTGGACGGTCACCCCGAAGCGGCGGTTGAGCGCCGCCAGGTAGGGTGCCGCGATCCGCCGCACGTCGATCTCCTCCAGCGCCCGGTGGGCGAGCGACAGCAGCCGGCCGCCGAGCCGGTAGCGCCGGTCGTCCAAGCGGTGGACGAAGCCGTGCTCCTCCAGGGTGCGCAGCAGGCGCAGCGCCGTGGACTTGTGCACGCCGATGCTGGTCGCGGCCTGTTCGAGGGTCACCGGGCCGTCGCCGAGGGAGCCGAGGATGGTCAGCGCGCGATCGACAGACTGCGACATCCCGCCCCCAGTCCTGTCCCGTACGGCCTCTTTTGCGGTGGGTCGTCAGGCTAACCGCTGGCCCCGGCGGGCGGCCAAACCGGGCCCGGACGCGGGCGTCCGGCGGGCGGGACGGTGTCACGGGCACGGGCTCGGGTCCGGTTCCGTGTTCCGGTCCTGTACGCGGCTGATGCCCGGTCCCGTGCGCCCGGTTGGCCGGATTGCGCCGGTGGCCGTGGTGGCGGCGGGCGGCCCTCTACAATCGGATGGTTATGCCATACCTGGACCATGCGGCGACCACGCCGATGCTGCCCGAGGCGATCGCCGCGATGTCGGCGCACCTGGGGGTCGTCGGCAACGCCTCCTCCCTGCACGCCTCGGGCCGCCGGGCCCGCCGCGTCGTCGAGGAGGCCCGCGAGTCGCTCGCCGAGTCCCTGGGCGCGCGGCCCAGCGAGATCGTCCTCACCGGCGGCGGCACCGAGTCCGACAACCTCGCGGTCAAGGGCCTGTACTGGGCCCGCCGCGACGCCGACCCGGCCCGGACCAGGGTGCTCAGCAGCCCCGTCGAGCACCACGCGGTGCTGGACGCCGTGCACTGGCTCTCCGAGCACGAGGGCGCCACCGTCGAGTACCTCCCGGTGGACGGGCTCGGCCGGGTGCACCCGGCGGTCCTGCGGGAGGCGATCGAACGGGACCCGTCGTCCGTCGCGCTGGTCACCGTGATGTGGGCCAACAACGAGGTCGGCACCGTCCAGCCCGTCGTCGAACTCGCCGCCGTGGCGGCCGAGTACGGCATCCCGATGCACGCCGACGCCGTCCAGGCGCTCGGTCAGGTCCCGGTCTCCTTCGCCGAGTCCGGGCTCACCGCGCTCACCGTCACCGGTCACAAGATCGGCGGCCCCTTCGGCATCGGCGCCCTGCTGCTCTCCCGCGGCGCCAGCCCCGTCCCGCTGCTGCACGGCGGCGGCCAGGAGCGCGACGTCCGCTCCGGCACGCTGGACGCCCCCGCCGCCGCGGGCTTCGCCGCCGCCGCGGCCCTGGCGGTCGAGCGGCGGGCCGAGCACGCGGCCGTGCTGGGCGCGCTCCGCGACGAACTGGTCGCCTCGGTGCTGGCCGTCGTCCCCGACGCCGTCCTCAACGGCGACCCGGCGGCCGAGGGCCGTCTGCCCGCCAACGCGCACTTCTCCTTCCCCGGCTGCGAGGGCGACGCCCTGCTGATGCTGCTCGACGCCCAGGGCATCGAGTGCTCCACCGGCTCCGCCTGCTCGGCCGGCGTCCCGCAGCCCAGCCACGTCCTGCTGGCGATGGGCGTCGACCCGCTGCTGGCCCGCGCCTCGCTGCGGTTCTCGCTCGGTCACACCTCGGTGCGGGAGGACGTGGCGGCGCTCGCGGAGGCCATCGGCCCGGTGGTCCAGCGGGCGCGGAACGCCGGTCTGGCGTCCGTGCGGCGCTGATATCGGCTCGGGGAACAGCCGGCCGAGCACGTACGCTTACTGGCATCATGACTGACTTCCCGGGTGCCCCGACCACTCCGTCCACCGGCCGCCTGCGCGTGCTCGCGGCGATGTCCGGCGGAGTCGACTCCGCCGTCGCCGCCGCCCGCGCCGTCGAAGCGGGGCACGAGGTGACCGGCGTCCATCTGGCGCTCTCCGCCAACCCGCAGTCCTTCCGTACGGGCGCGCGCGGCTGCTGCACCATCGAGGACTCCCGGGACGCCTGGCGGGCGGCCGACGTGATCGGCATCCCGTTCTACGTCTGGGACCTCGCGGAGCGCTTCCGCGAGGACGTGATCGACGACTTCGTCGCCGAGTACGCGGCCGGCCGTACGCCGAACCCCTGCCTGCGCTGCAACGAGAAGATCAAGTTCGCCGCCCTGCTCGACAAGGCGATCGCCCTCGGCTTCGACGCCGTCTGCACCGGCCACTACGCCCGGATCGTCGACCTGCCGGACGGCACGCGCGAGCTGCACCGCGCCGTGGACGCGGCCAAGGACCAGTCCTACGTGCTGGGCGTGCTCGACGCCGACCAGCTCGCCCACTCGCTCTTCCCGCTCGGTGACACCACCAAGGACGTCATCCGCGAGGAGGCCGAGCGCCGGGGCCTGGCGGTGGCGAAGAAGCCGGACAGCCACGACATCTGCTTCATCGCGGACGGCGACACCCAGGGCTTCCTGGCGAAGCACCTCGGGACGGCCACCGGCGACATCCTCGACACCGACGGCACCAAGCTCGGCGAGCACGACGGCGCGTACGGCTTCACCATCGGCCAGCGCAAGGGCCTGCGGATCGGCCGCCCGGCGGCGGACGGCAAGCCGCGGTACGTGCTGGACATCTCGCCGGTGAACAACACGGTGACGGTCGGCCCGGTCGAGGGGCTCGACGTGACCGCGCTGACCGCGATCCGCCCCCGCTGGTGCGGCACCGAGGAGCTGGCAGACGGCCGCTACACCGCCCAGCTGCGCGCGCACGGCGAGGAGGTGCCGGTGACCGCCTCGGTGGTCGACGGCGAGCTCCACGTCCGCCTGGACTCCGCGGTGCGCGGCATCGCCCCCGGCCAGGCCGTGGTGCTGTACGACGGCACCCGCGTCGTCGGCTCCGCGACGATCGCGACCACGGAGCGCCCGGCGGTCAACGCGTAGTCCGGCGGTACGGGCGGGCTCGGCGGATGCCGCCCGGCCCGCACGCCCGCGTCATGGCACTCACGGGGCTTCTCGGGGCCTTCAGGGCTATTCGTCCGCCTCGTCGGTCTGTTGGGAGACTGAGCCTGGCCCCATGCGCAGGGCGGCGACAGTCCGGCGTAGGCCGGATCGCTCCATGTGCTCCAGGATGCCGTCGACCGATTCCGGAGGGTTGCGGCGCGACTCTGCGATCTGTTGCACGCAGGCGTAGACGATCCGGTCGTCGAGACCGAGCAGGTCAAGGAAGAACGAATCGGCACTCTTCGGCTCAACACCCCACTCTGCGAGTGTGGCGGGCGGGAAGTCCTTGCGGTTGTCGGTGACGATCACCTGTGCCTTGCTCCTGATTGCCGCTGCAAGCACATGGCGGTCGTCCGGGTCGGGGAGCTTGAGCATCTCAACGAGAGGTTCGTAGCCCGTTACGCAGACGTCACGAATCGAGTCATTCATGAGCTGCCGTAAGCGCTGCAGCTTGTCGGGCTCGGTCCCCCTTTGCTCATGCAGGGCACGGCTCATCTCGTCCAGGATCTGTTCGGACCACTTGGCCTGCACCATGCCTGCTTGTGCCACTCGAATCAGCAGGTCACGGACCACGTTCGGGTACAGCACGCATGAGTCATATACGACGACGAAGGCCATCGGTCAGTCCAGCCCCAAATCCTGTCCGAGCTGCGCCAGTTCATTGGCTGCGTCGTGTCGACGCTGGTCGTCCTCACGCTTGAAACGCATGAGGTCCTCGACGCGGATGCGCCGGTGCCTTCCGACGCGGCGGTACTGGATTTTTCCGTCGTCCAGAAGCCCGATGAGGTAGGGCCGCGACACATTGAGGATGTCGGCTGCCTGCTGAGTCGTGAGCTCCGTATCCAAGGGCATGATCTGCACGCCCTTGCCGCTCGCGAGCGCTGCCAGCATGGCAGCGATCAGCTCGGCCGCCGGTCGCGGCAGGATCAGCGCCTCATCCTGGGTGCCGATCTCCAGGTGGACCTGGATGTCTTCGTTGCTGCCCTCGGTCAGGGAGAGGTACTCGTTGATGCGGCGTAGTGCTCGTTCGGCGTCCTGGGCCTTGATGACGCCCGGTTCCAGCTTGCGGCCCTGCGTGGTGGTGGCCATCGGGTCCCCTCTTCCCATCGAGTCGCTTAGTCGAAGTATCCGCAACAAACGAAGCAAGCGCAACGCTATTCGCCCGGCAACCCTGTGTGACGGCGGTCAAGTGGTTGCATCCTCCGGGGCCCTGAAGGTCATCGGCAGCCTCTGTCCCCGTCCTGGAGGACGCCGACGCGGACACCCCGGGGCGTCCGGTACGGGCGAGTCCGGACTTTCAGGGCCCGGCCGTCCGGGCGGCCGGGCCCCGGGGGATGTCACGTGTGCTGCGGAACGGGGTTGTCCGGGGAGTCCAGCCAGACGAACTGACCGCCCGCGGTGACCGACAGGCCGAACCGCTCGTGCCCGGGGCGGCCCCGGCCGGCCCACCACCGGTACGCGGCGTCCACCTCGTCCCAGAGCCTGCGCGGGCCGGACTGGTACACCTCGTACTGCGTGCGGCCCGGCTCGTAGTCGGCGGAGGCCCACGACCGGGTGTCGCGGCTGTAGAGCCACAGCGTGTACGCGCCGTCCTCGTAGCGTTCCGCCCTCCAGAACGCACCGGGCACGCCGGCGCCGATGACGAACTGCTCGAACCACCCTCCGGTGTCCGGAGGGGCGAGGGTGGTCGTGCTCCTCACCCCGTCAGCGGGCCACGGCTCTCCCCGTAGGTAGGCCTCGAAGAGCGGCCGGTCCGTGCGCTGCTGCCGGAGCCGCATGAACGCGGAGCCACGGGTGAACCGCCCGCTCGCGCCGGCTCCGTCGTCGTGGACGGTCAGACGGACGATGTGCTCGCCGCCGTACTCGGTGCCGAACGGGGCGACGACGATCGCGCCGGGGGCCGTTTGTTCAAGCCAGGCCGGAGGGATCTCCAGTAGGGAGCAGGTGGCGATGAGCCGGTCGTAGGGAGCGCCCTCGGCCCACCCCAAGCGCCCGTCGCCCTCGACCACGGTCGGTTCGAGCCCGGCCCGGGTCAGGTTCTCCCGGGCGCGGTGGGCAACGGCCGGGTCGTACTCGACGGTCACCACGTTGGGGCCGCCCAGGCGGTGGGCGAGGAGGCCGGCGTTCCAGCCGGTCCCGGCACCGATCTCCAGCACCCTGTTACCCGGGTGCACGTCCAGGTCCTGGAGCATGGAGAAGACCATGGTCGGCATGGAGTTGGATGAGGTCGGCGTCGTGCCGAGCCCGTCGCCTTCGTGGTCCCCGTCGTCCCACTGGGTGGTGAGCGGGATGTCCGAGTAGACGGCTCTGCGCCACGCCTCGGGGTCCTGTGGGCGGTGGACGGCGGGGTTCTGCCGGGTGCCGTCCGCGATGCCCGGCCAGATGCGATCCGGGACGAAGAGCTCGCGGGGCACCGCCCTGAAGGAGGGGAGCCAGTCCGAGGAGAGCGCGCCGCCGGCCACCAGCGCGGAGGCGAGCCCCAGGGGGCCCGCCTCCTCGTGCGTCTCGCCGGTCACTTGCCGCCGCCGCCCGCCGGGTTCTGGCCGTCGGAGGTGTTGCCGCCCTCGTCCGAACCGCCGCCGCCGTGGCCGGCGCCCTTGTTGCTGTCGTCCTGCTGCCCGCCGCCCTTGCCGTCGCCGGAGCCGCCTCCGCGCTTGCCCATGTTCCGTACCTCCGTGCTGGTTTGGTCGGCAGGCGGTCGCCTGCCGGGGTGTTGTTGCGTGGCCGCCTCTCGCATCCTCCGGGAGGAATGCCGGGCGGCAGCTCCCCGAGGGCGCGCGACCGCCCGCGGGGATGGTCCCGTTGTCACGGGGGATCGCCTGTTTGCGGGTGGCGGGACCCGATGGGGCTACTGCCTGTTGCCGGGTTGACCCGCCGCCCGGGAGGCGGCGTCGGGTGGTGGCGCCCCGCCCGTGCCGCCGGCCCGGCGGCACGGGCGGGAGTTCAGTGGGAGCGCGCGGTCAGCACGAGCGCGGCTGCGGCGAGGTGCAGCAGGGCGGTCACCGACACGGCGCAGGCGGTCCAGACACGGAGCGGTTCGACGGCTTCGACATCGTCGGGGCGCTGTGCCGCGGGAGGTCCAGTCACCGAGCGATGTCGGCATGGACGACCTTGCCGAGCGGCTCGACGGTGACTCCCCACCGTCCGTGGGTGAGCCGGTGGACGAGGCTCAGGCCACGGTGGCCCTCATCGTCGTCGGAAGCCTGGATCAACACGGGAAGGGCCCGCGACCCGTCCCGCACCGAGATGCGGACGGTCGCCTTGGCGATGAGCTCGACGGTGACGGTCATGAAGAGCTGGCAGCCCGTCTTGGCGGCGGGGGGGGGGGGGGGGGGGGGGGGGGGGCGCCCCCCGGCGGGGGAGGGCCCCCCGCCCCCAGCCAGGTTACAAAAGAAAACAAAACCCCACCACCACGACGGGGAGG
>NZ_JBHJUK010000158.1:0-18339 GCF_042266225.1 Kitasatospora sp. NPDC056181 | reverse complement strand
GCCTCCAGGGGCAGGGCGAGGGCCTGGTCCACGCTCAGCCCGAACGGGGCCATGGTGAGGGGAAGCAGCAGGTCGGACGGCACGTTCTTCAGGTCCTTGCCGTGCTCGCGCTCCAGCATGACCTGGTAGACGATCCGTTCCTGTTCCAGTTCGACGGCGCGGGCGTAGGACGGGATGCGGTACAGGCGCATCTGCCGGTACAGCCGCGGGGTGCGGACCGGGGCGAGCAGCCAGCGGTGCAGCGGCACCCCGTCCGACTGGTGGCCGGCCTCGATCCGGGTGATCCGGATGACCAGGCGCCGCCCGGCCTCCACCGCCGCGACGAACATCACCGGGATGACCGCGTGCATCGCCGTCCCGGTCGGATCGGCCAGCAGCGGCCCGGCCGAGGCGGCGTTGAAATAGATCGTCGCGGCGGTGAAACCGTGCGCCAGGAACCTGAGCACGGGCCACGGGGTGCCCCTGCGGATCAGGTGCAGGTCCATGGCGAGCAGGGCCACGATCCCGGCGTCGACACCGACCGGGAACGCGTAGCTGAAGTCCCCGAATGCGTGCTTGAAACCGAGGTCCCGCAGCGCGGCGTAGGAGCCGGAGAAGCCGATCCCGGCGAGCACCGCACCGCCGACCGCGGCCAGGATTGTCAGCCCCAGCATCAGCCGCTCCGGGGCGCCGGCCCGCGGGGTTGAAGCAGGCGGCCACGCGGTCGAAGCGGCGGCGGCCGGGGTCGAAACGGCCGCCGGTGCGGCCATGGTGGTCACGCGGCCACCCGGTCGACGCTCGCGGTCCGGCGGATGACCGCCGGCCGCCGCAGCGGCACGGGCGCCGTGCTCAGCAGACGCTCGGCGTAGGCGGCGAGCACCGGGTCCTCCCGGTGCAGGTCCGCCAGGATGTCCGCCGCGGCGTCCACTCGGGCGGCGCACTCGGCCGCGCTCTCACCGGGCACGCCGGTGAACAGCCGGGTGAACTCCGAGTCCACACCGAGCGCCAGCTCGGCGAACTCGTCCTCGTCCAGGGCCGTCTGGCCTGCAACAATCGACCTCACGGGTCTACCTCTTCCTAGTTGATGGGTGGGCCCGGCGGGGACGGCTCCTCTTCCGGCCAAGGAGTTAGGGAGCCGTCCACCGCACAGGCGGTAGGAGGGTTGAGCTGCGGGTTAGTGCTTCGGGGCCGGCTCGCCGTTGCCGAAGCGGCGGGAGCCGTCGGCGCACCGGATGATGTGGCGCTTGCCGTTGCGGAACGGGCTCCACCGCTCGACCAGGCGGCGCTCGTCGTCGCCGACCAGGTCCATCGCGGCTGCGGGGCTTGCCGCCAGCAGCGCGTCGACCAGCGCCTCGACACGGCCGTTGCGGGTCCGGTCGACCACGCGGTCGCCCTTGTTCTCGACGGCCCCCTGGGCGAACTCCCGTGCCGTGGCGGCCAGGTCCTCCCGCGCCAGCGCGGAGCGCTTGGCCTTGGGGGCGCGCCTGTCGGCGGGCGGCTCCGCGTCGGTGTCGAGGGTGGCCCCCTGGCACGGGTTGCAGAGACTGCCGGTGTTGGCCCGGTTCAGCCGCGTTCCGCAGCGGGAGCAGGTGACGGGTTCCGCCTGGGGGTGGGACGTCGTCTCGGCCTCGGCCAGGGCGGCGGCGCCGGCCCTCAGGACCGTCCGCCAGTCCTGGTCACCGATTTCGCCGGTCCACCGCGGCGCCCGCGTTCCGGTCAGCCGGCCAATCCGGCACGCGACCGCCCGGCGACTGCGCTCGGCCCCCCGGGCCTCGGCCACCCACTTGCCCGACGGCACCCGACGGGAACCGCCGGTCAGCGACGCCACACGACGGGCGTAGGAACGGCCAGTCACGAGCGGGGCGGCGGCAGCGTAGTGAGTGGCGAGCATGGCGGAGCCTCCTGAACTGTCAGGTGGAGCGCAGGCGGGATCGGCACGTTGACGTGCGGGAATAGCGCGACTTGAGAGCTTTGTTTGCTCTGTCGCACAGCTCAACTGTGAGGCAGAGAAGACAGAGTTGGCAAGTCCATCGGCCGGACGACATGCGGAAGCATTGGTTCCGGCCGGAGGGTGCGGCACTATGAGGCAGAGACGCAGAGGGATGTGGGGAGTTAATGGTCGAGTGGACTGGAGAGAAGTCCGCCTATCGGCAGGTGGCGGACGACCTTTGCGTGCGCATCGCTGCCGGCGAGTTCGCCTCCAACGGGCGGATCCCGTCGCTGGCAGCGCTCCAGACGCAGTACGAAGTGACTCCGACAGTCGCCCGGGCGGCTGTGGCGCGCCTGAAAGAGGCCGGCCTGGTCGTGAGCCACCAGGGCAAGGCGACATCCTTGGCCTCGGACGCGGTGGCCAAGGCCGCGGCGCGGGCCGGGGAGGCCGGGCAGTTGCGGCAGGAGCTGGCGGAGGTTCGGGATGAACTCCGCGCGCTGGCTGCACGAGTGGCGGAGCTTGAGGCCAGGTGATGGCCAGGCGTGGGGATCAGGGGATCGCGAGTCTGCCGCGGTCCCCTCTCTGCATATCGGGGTGGTTGGCTCCCCATTGCTACCTCCTCGGCGGTGCGGACTGATCTCAGTTCACACCTGCCGCCAAGGAATCGGTATCACGCACCTTTACCGGGATTCAGTCGCAGATCTTTACACGAGTAGTATCACGACTTCTATCGCGATTTTCAGGTGACTCAACGGGCCGCTACACTCGCGGCACGAGCAGTTTCCTAGGAGGGGAATATGGCTCGGCAGCGCCCAGATTGGAATCCGGCAGTTCTGAAAGAGGTCAGGGAGTCCCACGGCCTGACCCTTGAGGAAGTCGGCGAGAAGCTTCGGGAAATCGGCGAGCGGCACAAGTTCAGCCTTGCGGCCAACTTCCAGACGGTCTGGGCGCACGAGAAGGGAACGTCGTTCCCGCGCCCTGACTATCGCCGGGCCTACTGCATTCTCTACCGCCGGAATGAGGCGGAGCTGGGTTTTCGCCGGGCTCTCCCCGGAGAGGTCGCTACGGTGCCCAACCAGCGTTCAGCAGAGACCGCCCCCGACCTGGCCGAGACCATTCGTGAAGCGCTCGGCAGCCTGCGTGAAGGGGCGGACGGAGTCGATGCCGAGACGTTCCGCAGCCGCATCGTTGAAGAGTGGAAGCGTCGGGCGGGCGGAGATGATGCGGGGCCGACCGTGCTTCTGGTCGGCGGATATGCCGGATCCGGAAAGTCCGAGTACGCCAAATTCATTGGGCGCCTCACTGGATGGCCGATCCTCGACAAGGATTCACTGACGCGGCCGCTGGTCGACCAACTTCTGTTGGCCCTCGGCGGTGAGGTGAATGATCGGAGTTCCGACCTCTACCGCGAGAAGGTGAGGCCGCTCGAATACCGCTGCCTCATGGAGGCAGCTTGGGACAACCTCAACTGCGGGACGTCCGTGATTCTCGACGCGCCGTTCCTGGCAGAGTTCTCGCAGGCGGACTGGATGCAGCGGTTCTACAACCGGTGCAAGGCGAAGCGGGTCGCCGTGGCAGCTATCTGGGTCGAATGCGACCCCGAGTCGATGCGGGAGTACATCGAGTTCCGTGGCGCGGCTCGGGACATGTGGAAGATGGAGGCGTGGGAGGACTATCTGGCCACGGTCGATCTGAAGCTCAGGCCGGCCGGTCCCCACTTCGTCGTGGACAACCGCCTCGGCGCGGCCGTCGCCGCTGCCGACCAGGCCCGCGACGCGCTGAGCGGGGGCGGGCTGTGACGGCCCGCGGCCTCATCCTCTACGGGCCGCCCGCAGCCGGGAAGGACACGGTGACGCGGGCGCTCCAGGAGCTCGGCGACTACCGGCTGTTCTCCCGGCTCAAGGTCGGAGCCGGTAAGTCCGAGGGGTACCGGATGGGCACCTCTCAGCAGCTTGCCGACTTGGAGGTGGCAGGTGACGTCATCTACCAGAACAGCCGGTACGGCAACACGTACGTGATCGATCGTCCCGGAATGGACGCCGCGTTCGAGGCCGGGACGCCGATCGTGCACCTGGGCCAGATCGACGGCATTGCTGCCCTGGTTGCCGGCTATCCGGCGGACTGGGCTGCGGTGCTCCTCTGGTGTGGCCGGGAGGTGACCGCGGTCCGCTCGGCCGGCCGGGGGGACAGCGACACCGAGGCCCGGGTGCGAGCCTGGGATGCCACTCATGCGGACGTCGAGTCACACCCTGACCAGGCGTGGGATCTGTCGGTGGACACCAGCACCGTTGAACCCGTCGCGGCGGCCCGGCTCATCGACGCGCTTCTATCGGCGGGTGGCCAGCGGCGGTAGAAGACCCCGGCCCTACGGGTGGGTGAGACGGTCAAGAGCCTCGCCGGGCGTCAGCTCGGCGAGGTCCTTGCTGTCATCCCACCGCGCCAGGGTCTGGGCTGCCGCTCGCAGCAGCTCGTCCGGGAGGCCAGCGGCGGAAAGCATGTCGGCGGCCTCTTCCATCTCCGGACCCCAGCGCCACGCTCGCGCGGCGGTCTTGGCGATGTATCCCGTCTCCACCAGGTAGCTGCCCTGCCGCTTGCCAGCCACGTCGAGCAGCGCCTCTTCCACGCCGTGGGCCCGCGCCGCACCGAACGCCACGGCCGCCAGCACGCGAGACGCCTTCTGATAGGAGCTGTACGCCAACTTCAGGGCCGATGCCTGGCCAACCTCACTGCCCAGCACGGGAGTCTCCACCGGGCCGCCGGCGAACAGGTCTTCCAGTAGCGAGACGGCGTCCGCCGGCCCAGACAGGTAGAGCCGGGTCCGCTTGCCGCCGACCGGTGGTGAGCCAATCACGGCACCGTCGACCACCGCGCGGGCGCACCCATCCAGAAGGGCTGCGATGCGCTGCGTCCGCTCCGGGCTGATCGCGTTGGCCTCGACGTAGATGCCCGCGTACCGGCGCTCGGCAACGGCACTGGCCAGGTCCTCGGCGGCGGCTGGCGGGCAGAGGCTGAGCACGATATGGGCCTGCTCCAGCAGCTCGTCCAGCCCGGCAACGGGTTCCAACCCGGCCTGCTCGGCCCGTGCTGTGGTGGCCACGCTGCGGCCTGCTGGACACCAGAGCACCCGCGCCGCGTTCGCTCGGGCGCAAGCTGCCACCGCGGCGCCCATGCTTCCGGGGTGGAGGATGCCTACGGTCGGCCTGATGGTCATCGTGCACTCTCCGGGAGTCCGAGCAGGAAGCCCGCCGCATCGGCTGCGGTCTGTGCGACGTGGTCCGGGGTCAGGCCAGGGTTGGTCCAGGTGTTGCCCGCGGAGATCCAGATGGTTCGTAGGCCAGCCGTGCTGGCCCCGGCAATGTCCGTCACAGGGTCGTCCCCGACCATCCAGGCGTCTCCCGGCAACTCGTGCCCGCATAGAGCGGCGGCCATTCGGAACACCTCGGGATCCGGCTTGCGGGCGCCGGCCTCCTCAGAGATGCACACCGCGTCCACGTGATCGAGGATTCCAGCGGAGGCGAGTTTGGCCCGCTGAATATCGGCCGCCCCGTTCGTCAAGACGCCCACCGCCCAGCCAGAAGCCCGCAGCAGGTCGAGCCGTGTGAGTGTCTCCGTGGCGCAAGTAACCCTGGCGGTCAGCCCAGTGACGTAGGCGTCCCATAGCGCTGCTGGTGGTTCCGCGAGACCGAGGGAGCTCTGCAGAGATTCGAACGTTTCCGGCACCGCACGCTCTCGAAGCAAGCTAGTCACATGGAGAGCGGCCTCGGCTGGCAGTTGCCGCGTCGTACAGAACTCAGCAACCCAGTCCGCCACGGCGCCATCCCGATCGATCAGGGTGTTGTCGAGGTCCAAGAGGACGAGCCTGCTCATGACGACGACCCTACCGGCGGGTGGGCTGGCCGATCTCCTTTGTCTCAGTACAAGCCTCTGTCCGCCCCGCTCGTTGTGATCTACCAGGCCAGCTACTTGGGCCAGGTGCTCCCGGTTCCCGATGGCCGTCAAACGGTTCTCTACGGGCTCAAGGGCGCGCGATGCGCGCCGAGGCGCAGGCCTTGCCACTCGCCCCGCCCCCTGTCTTCGCCTGGGGCGGGCGGGGCCGGCCGCCCCAGGCGCCGGACCGGAGGGGATGGGCACAGGCCACTACCGGCCGTGGCGGGTGACGGGCGGCTCGACGGTTTTACCCACCTTCCCGGCCCGGGACCCGCGTCGAGCAAGAACGGGGGCCACTCGGCCAAATTGCGGTCAGGCCCAAAGAGCCCTGACCGAGTCGCAACAGCTTACGGCCCCCGATCATGCTCGACCCCAGACCAGAAAGGACATCGGCCAAAACCGCTCCGCCGCCCGCGGGAGATCACGACTCGGGATGCTGTTGACCCCGAGCGACAGCCTGGTCGCGGAGCAGGCCGCCAATCCTCTTGCGGCGTTTACCCGCAGCTACCGCCTTGAAGTCGACATACGCGTGCCCCGGAGATGGCGCATTCTCCGGATCCGACGTGGAATCATCGACGGTCCGCAAGCCCTTGGCGGCGACTTCCTCGGCAGAAACCGCATAGACGGCAGTGGACTGAAAGCACTGCACTTCGGTAAAGTATCGAAAAGCATCATTGGCGCCGACTATCGATTGGCGGTTAACTGACAGTTCGCCATCGTCCTTATCGGAGGGGGTGAATGCCTGACTCGACATCTTCCCGCCGTCAAGAAACGCCGGGTGTATCTGCCTCCATAGAAGCTCGCTGGATGCAGGGATTTGAACCTCGCCGTCTCGGAGCTCGCTGAATTCATCCTGCGTACTCACGAATCCCCCTCCGGAGAAAGCTGATCACGTCCTCGAACTGACTCCACTTATAAGTGGCCTCTTCCTCGTCGTCGTCATCAGTCTTCGAATAGGCGTACAGTTCCACCTTCTCATCGCGGGTGATCTCTGCAGTGACTTCGCCTTGGGTGCCGGTCCACTCGAACTGGACCCCGCTCCGGTCGGTTGGAAAGATTCGAGGTCGCTCAATTCCCTCATCGAGGAAGCCGAGCAAGAGGGACTCCGCCTGTCTCAGTACGAGCTTGGAAATTTCCTCCCCGGCCCCCTCGAGCCAGCCACTCTCGAGCTTCGAGAGCTCCGTTAGGCGTTCTACGAGCTCCGGAGGTAGGACGGGTTCAATTCCAAGAACATCCTGAATCTCGATGATGTCTTCTGTCATCGACTGGATGGCGACAGTGCTTAGCGCTACTGTCGGGGCCATCGATGATAGGTCTAGATATTGCTTCAAGTCTGGCACGACATCATCCGAGGAGAAATGCCCCGAGATCACCTTGCCGTTCTCGGAAAGGCGGAATTTGAAGCTTCCATCATCGGCGTAAATCCCTGTAACCTGACCAGTTACAAGTGTCTCAACTTCAAACTTGTCGAGCTTTGCTCGTTCCTGGAGTGACCTTCGCACAGCTTGCGAGTAAACCGCGGCATGGTCTGTTCCTGGATCAAACTCGATGAACTCGTCTTCCTGCAGGCTCCGACCAAAGGTGGAAAACTCTCGCAGGGCGTGAACCGGGAACGTTGGTGGGATCCTCTCCCCTTCAGAGACGGCTCGCAGAGTGTCCTGAATGAGGACTCGGGCATCCTCGAAGATTCCGAGCGTATTCCAATCGAAGAGGTCTGGCTCATTAGGTCGACTCACCTCAAGGACAGGGACAACGCTACCTTCGTGGACCGCTGCCAGGCGAAGGGAGAAACCAGAAGCAAAACCACGCGGGACTCGCTGTCGGGTCATGAAGCGCTGCTTGTATAGCCCACGTGCCACATCCACCACAAGACGCTGGTACCGGGCGAACTCGGACAAGACGTCGACCGGTAGGCCATGCTGTTCATACCGGCCGCCGCGTAGGTGCCAGGAACCAAAGGTTCGCGCATCGCTGCCCATGGACCAACCCTACTAGCCTGAGCCTCAGGCGCTACGAGGATTCCGAGTCTGACACCGACCTGAGATCCAAGGCTTCAGCTGGCCGGACGGTGTGCCCCCGATATGGGCCGGCGTGCAGCCTCGGTCGATGGGGCGCGCCGACAGCCCGTCGTGCCATAGGTGTGCCATATCGGGTGGTACGGGGCGGTGAGTTGCGGGCGCCGGCGGTGCGGTGGCGGTGTACTCGTGGACGAGGTCCATCTCGCCAGCAATGGAGCGTGCTGGTGAACGTGGTGATCACGCCATAGGCGGTGTCACTGACGTGACGTGCGCCCGGGTCTGGTGGGTGAGCGCCCCGGCTTCGCATTCGTGGTGAGCAAGCGCAAAGGAGCGGAGTTCGTAGGGGCCGTTCGCCGTTCCCAGGTGGCGCAGGCATTCCTGGGACCGGAACTTGGCGAAGAACGCGGCTCCTGCTAAGCAGCACTTGGCCCCGCCCTCTATGGATGGGGCCAAGTGCCTGGGTAACGACCAGGCCTACACCGCTCGGAGACGACTGGTCTTCGATGGCTTGACCAATTCGGCCAATTCGTTGATCCGCTTCTGAGCTGCGGCGATGCTTTCGCGGAGGTCGTCGTCGGCCACCGCGATTAGGTCGTCGGGATCGATCGACTCGATGCTTTTCACCGTGCTGGTCAACGCTTTGCGAAACTTGGCGCGTTGCTCACGGGTCAGCGCTTCCGGGTCATCGCCGACCGCCTGAGAGATGATCGCCTGTACGGACTCGAAGGCGGTTTCGACGGCTTCCGGGGCTGCAGCGGGGTCGTTAACCACTTCCAGGTGCCGAGCTGCCTGTTCCTTCGCCTGCGCTGGCAGATCGATAATCTGGCCGCTGGGCGTCCTTGCCTTGCCTTGTTCCACGGCATGGCGAACATACTCGGCGCGCTCGACTCGGCGTGCCTCGGTTGCGATCGCCCTCCGAAGCGCCGGAGCGTGCGCCATTGCTTTCGCCATGCTGACCTGAAGGTCCGGGTCGTCCTGCATTCGGTCAGCAAGTGCAGCCCGTGCTGCCTCTGCCGTCTTTGCGTCGCCCAGGATGGCCGTTCGCAGCGCTCCTGGTCGCTCGGCTACCTTCATAGCCTCGGCGAAACTACTGCCGACGATCTCCGCCTGCTGGGCGATGCTTTCCCGTCGGTCGGTGCTCCGTTCATACGTTGTGAAGTGTTCGGCCCATAGCTCGGGCTTTGGCAAATCAACGTCCTGCCCGGGAACCAGCTCCTCAAAGGCTGGAACGACTCCCGAGCGGGCCGCTCGCTCCCATGCTTTGCGAAAGCGCATGACGCGATCGACCGAGCATCCGGCCTGTAGCGCAAACGCGGCCGCTGACACCTTCTCTCGACCGCTCCGATCCTGCTCAGTGCGGTGGTCGCCACTGGCCTTACCCGGCTCGACGCTCCGGGCAACCATCAGGCCGAAGATCCATCCGCCTGACTTGGCGTACGTCCCGAAGTCATGGGCATCTTTAGCGACCGGGTCTAGTGCGCCTGAGACCTGGTCGGTCGCAAGGAGCGCTTCGGCAGGGACGCCAAGGGCCGCCGCGAGCAGGGCCAAGCTGTCCACATCGTCGGACACGATGCGGACGATCTCGTCAACAGTCTTACCCAGCCCCTTCGTGGGGGCCGTGGTGATGAACGACTCGAAGGTGTCGTGGTTGACCAGCTCGCCCCGTGGCGTCGTGAAGCTACGCCATGACCCTTCTTCGAGTACCCGGCGGATTAGGCCAGGTACGGTCTCGATGCCGTTCAACGTTGAACGGACCGATGAGCTAAGAGCGTTGACCAGCACGGCGTTGCCGTTAGCCGAACTCATTCCTCTACCTCCTTCAGCCACCTATCGAGCATCTCAATACGCTTGAGAAGGGACTGCATGGTGGCGTTCGTGGTCGTGTCACCGAGACTCCTGTTCATCTCGGCATGGATGTGCTCGTGAGGCTTGCCGGTTGCAAAGGAGTACTTGCCGACCTTGCGCTTGAGGAGCCGGCGAACATCGCGTTTCTGGTCTGCGAGAGGGGCCTGCGCGGTGACTGGCTTGTGCTGTTCCGGGATCTGCGTGGCGCCTCCGTTCAGGCGGAAGGCCAGCGCGATGGTCTCGGCGGTGACGTTTCGAGGGAATGCGGATCCGCCGCGATTCAGTACGAGCTTGGCATGGTCGATCTCGTCGGTGGTGTAAGCCATGCCGCCGGCGATGGTGGTGTGGTGGCTGGCTGCCGACGACCCGACAGTCTCGAAAGTTGGTAGAAGAGCGAGGGGTTCGTCAGTTCCGTCTCCGTCGCCGGCCTGGATCTCGCGGACTCGTTTCTCCTCGGTGGCGAGGACCGCGTCCACTGTCTTCTCGATGTCCTGGGCATAGGTAAGCAGCGGCTGAATCGAGGGGATGAACAGACGGGCTGTGGTCTCGTCGTCCTTTCCACGCATGCGGACGAAGCGGCCGACAACCTGGATGAAGAACATCTGGGTGCGGATTCGCGAGGCATAGACACCGACAGCGAGACGAGGGATGTCGACCCCTTCGGCAACCATCTGGACTGCGACGATCCACCGGGAGCCGGACTCCGCGTAGTTCTTGATTACCTTGGACGCTTCCGGTTCGTCCGAGACTGCGATGGCCGGACGTTCACCCGTGATGCTCTCGAGGATCCTCGCGTAAGCGCGTGCCGCGCTCTGGTCGCTGGCGATCACCAGGCCGCCCGCATCGGGCGTGTCGATCCGGGCTCGGGTCAAGGATGCGTCCGCCTCGCGCAGAACCGACGGGATCCACTCGCCCTCCGGGTCGAGTGCCGCCTTCAGCGCCGGAGGCACCGTTTTCTCATCAGTGTCAGCGAGGGTGATGGAGGAGACAGCCATCTCCCCCGATTTGCGCCACTTCGACTCGCCGTCCATCGCTGGGAAGACGGCGGGCCGGACGACATCCTGATCTGCTAGAGCCATACCGTAGTCGTAGTTGTACCCGGGCTGGGCCTTGCCATCCTCGTACTCTACGAAGGGAATGGGCATGCGATCGGTGCGGAACGGTGTTCCGGACAACAGAAGGCGTCGGCTGGCCAACTCGAAGGCCGAGAGGAGTGCCGGTCCCCAGACCTGCCCCTCGCCCTCGCCCGCGTGGTGAATCTCGTCAAAAATCACCAGAGTCTTGGTACTGGAGCAGAGCTTACGCCAGAGCAGGGGGAGAGACGCGATGGCTTGGTAGGTGACCACCACGCCGTCGAAGTCTCGGCCGACAACCGTGTTGGAGTTGACGAACGTGTGATCGAGCTGGACTCCTTTACTGCTGGCTGCTTCGGACCACTGGCGGCGAAGGTGGGCTGTGGGTACGACCACTACGATCCTGCTGATCACGCCCTGGCGAATCAGGTCCTTCGCGATGGTCAGCGCGAACGTGGTCTTCCCGGCTCCCGGCGTAGCAACCACCAGGAAGTTTCCGCCAGCCCCGCCGTTGCGGCCGTGGTAGCGCTCCTGGGCCTCCTGCTGCCACCCGCGCAGTCCGAACGCATCAGCCATAGACTCTGTCCCCTTCTTGAGGTTGCAGTCCGGACAGTAGGCCTGCCCGTTGGTGACATCCGTCGGGCCGCCCTTTGACCACGGATGCATATGGTCTCCGTGCCAGCCGCGGTCGAGGTCACGGCCGCACGCCGTGCACCTCCCATCCGCAGCAATGAACAGCGCGACACGCTCTGAGGTATTGAACGAGCGGCGCCGGTCGCGGGACTCGCCTGAGACTCCTGCCATAGCTCCGCAGGGTATAGGGAGCCACTGACAACACGGCTGTCTTCTACCGGAACTGACGCCTCAACGTGACACTCGGTCGGCACGATCACTGTGGACTCTGCGATGAGGGAGTCGGAGGTGGTATGCGCCCATCGGCTGGCGAAGTTGGCGTCGGACATGCGAATCCCCCGATCGGTAGCTCGGTGAACGACCTCAGGGCCTGACGGGTCGCTCATCGGTGCTGCGAACCAGGGGCGCATCGAAGGATCGCGAGGCGCAAAGAGCAAAACGTGATGCATGGCGAGGTTGACCGTGAGCCCGTGGATCTCCGGGACCAGCTCGGGACCACACGCTCCGCACAAAGCTGTACGACGTAGGTGTGAGCGGACGTTCCTACGTGCGCCCGTAGGGTCCTGACCTGCGGGAATGTCTCAAGTCGCGATCTGGGGGTCAAGGGGTCGCAGGTTCAAATCCTGTCGTCCCGACCAGCGTTTTCGCAGGTCGGAGGCCGTTTTCGCAGTGATGCGGAGGCGGCCTTTTTGTCGTTCCGTCAGGTTGTGATCGCATTGTGGTCGCAGGTCTCCCCGGGGCAGCGCTGGCAGCGGTCTAAGCGGCGGCTGCTGCAGGGAGTTTGACGTTTCTCGGCTGCTCTGGGAGCCGCGTCGCGTGGTCGCGATGTGGTCGCAGCCAGCGGGGCCAGTGGCTGTGGGCGGCGTTCTTGTCTGCTGCGGCGAGGATGGCGGCGATGGTGTCGACGGCGTCGTGGGCTGCCTGTCGGGTGAGGTGGTCGTAGATGTTGGCGGTGGTGGAGAGCGTGCCGTGCCGCAGGGTCTTGGAGACCGTGACGAGGGGGACGCCGGCCGTGATGGGGATCGTGGCGGCGAGGTGGCGCAGGTCGTGGACACGGATGGTGGCGACGCCGGCTTCGGCCGAAAGCTGACGGAGGCGGTCCAGGACGCGTTGCGGGTGCAGCGGTTGGCCGTCCGGCTTGCAGAAGACCAGGGCGCCGGGCGTGGTTGCGGGGTTTTGAGTGGCGGCGCGGTGCCGGAGCGCGGTGCCGACCCGCGGTGAGATGGCGACCCAGTTCTTGCTGCTGCTGGTTTTCGGTGCGGTGAGTACGGTCCGGGCGTTGTCGATGGCGGAGAGGGCGTAGCGGACGTAGAGGACGTGCTGGTCGAGGTGGACGTCGTCCCAGTGCAGGCCGAGGACTTCGCCCTTGCGCATGCCGGTGCCAATGAGGACTTCGAACAGGTCGGCCAGGAACGGGTCGGTCTGGTGGCAGTGGCGCAGGAACTGGGCGGCTTCGTCCGCGGTCCAGATGCGCCGCTCGGGTGACGCTGGGCGGGGCAGGACGCTGGGGCGGGCGGGGTTGTGGGGGAGGCGGTCTTGTCGGACGGCGTCGCCGAGGGCGCTGGAGAGGGAGGCGAGGCAGCGGTAGAGGGTTACCCGACCGCGGCCGTGGGCCATCTGGGCTTGGGCGAAGTCGGCGATGTGCCAGTGGCTGAGGTCGTCGAGCCTGATGCGGCCGAGGTTCGGGATGAGGTCGTTGGTGACGTAGTCGCGGTAGCGGACGAGGGTGGTGGGCTTGATGGTGAGGGCCTTGGTCTGGAGCCAGGCGGTGAGGTAGTCGGCGAGGGTCTGGTTGGGGTCGGCATTGAAGCCGCCGTCCTGGCCATCGAGCACCCGGCGGAGGGCAGCGCGGACGGTCTCCTCGGTGGGGAAGCCGCCGCGGCGGAGGGTGTGGTGGTTGCCGTTGGTGGGGAGGTCGACGGCGAAGGTCCAGGTGCCGTGAGCGGGGTCGGCGGCGAGTCGGGGACAGCTGGCGCCGAGTTGCTTGTGCTGCTGGTCGCGGCAGCCGCATCGACGGTAGACGCGGCCGTTGCGGGGTGATGAGCGCATTGTGATCGCATCCCGAGGCTGGGGGTTCTCCTGGTCCGTCCAGTCTGCGCTCACGTGCGACCACAGGCGACGCTGAATGCCGTCTGACCTGCGAGAACCCCTTGTCGTGGCGTCAAGGGAACTCGGCTCCGCCTCCTGAGTGGTCGGGTCGACCGAGGTGCAATTCCCCGGGCGACCCGACCACCGCCTTGGCCACGTCGGGAGGAACCGGGCTCGAGGCTCTGAGCGCTCTCTTGACCAGGGTCGCCACCCCTGTGTGGACCTCGGAGCTGACTTCGGTCCAACCGCTGTCAACGAGCAGCCTGACGATCCGCCAGTCCGGCTCTCCCGGTGCGCGGGTGACTTCGACCAGAAGGGCAAGCGCGGCCGTCCTGCCGATCTGCTTACTCGGGTCGGTGAGCAGCGAGCACACCGCAGCTTCTTCGTGCAGATTGGTATACAGGTGCGTGACATTGCGTGCGATTCGGAAGCGAACCCAGTCGTCCCAGGTGTGCAACAGTCGACCCAGAATGCGCTCGCGCCAATGGTCGTCAACGAGTGCGTTCAGGATCAGCCGGAGTTGGAACCGCTCGTTCCACGTGGTCTCCACGTAGTCGAGTATTCGTGGGCGAGCGGCCTCGGGCACCTTGCCCCAGTGGGCGATCAACCGGACCCTCGACGACTCCCGTAGGGGCACCTCGGGTGCATTCAGGAACTCCGTGAAGATCCGTTGGCCTAGGGGGGTAGCCCACATGAGGTCCGCGTGGCGCAGGAAGCCCTGTAGTGCGGCCTCACGTATCTGGTGTTCACGGGCATCCGCCATACGTCCCACAAGTCTGCGCACCACTTCGGCGAGCCTGGGATCGCTCCGCACGCACCGATCTAGTCCCTCCTCGATGCTCGGGTGGCGCAACGCAAGATACCCGTCAGACCGCTCGGAGTGCCAGATCGTGTAGTTACTCACCGAATCCACGGCCATAGCTGATGAGGCGATGTCCACGGGGCCGAAGTCCCCGCCTTCGGTGGCGGCGTCAAACAGGTGGCAGAGGGTGCTGTGTGCAATATGACCTGAGGAGAGGGCAGCCACTAGGAAGAGGAATCCCTGCTGCCAGAGTGGAAGCTGCTGGAGCTGCCGTCCGAACTCACTGGAGACATCCCGGTATCCGGCGAGCTTCGTCAACACCTGTTCTAGGTCTGCCATTTGCTGCGTGCTGCGTACAAACAGTTCGATATTGTGCGGGGCAGGAAGGGCGGCCGCGATCTTAGCCGCCATCTCAGGTTCTGCGCTCTCGATCCAGTGTGGATTGTAGTGGGAAAGGTAGCGCTTTGCGATGTCAATCAGCTGGCAGCGAGTGTAGGACGTGTCCAATCTTAGGTGCTGGCTGAGCGTTACTACATATTCGGCAAATGATTCAATGATTATCTTTTCGAAGACGTATGTACGGGAAGTTATAATGACTCGTCGGGGGCGAGATGATATCCTGGAGAGAAATCGTCGAAGGTTTCCGACGAACTCGGGTATGTCTATAGGTGCGGTTGAGCCGAATGGGTCCTCGAGATAGACCGCCGCGCCATCTGGGAACAGTGGTTCGAGCCGATTCTCGAATTGACCGGAACCAGTGGACAGAGCCGAGCTGAGCTGGGTGGAGTTCACCCAGACAGGGGAGAAACCCGAGTTCGCGTAGAGCCGCCACAGAAGTTCGACGGCTGTGAAGGTCTTGCCGATGTGGGGGTCGCCGAGGATGAAGACCACATGATGGTGTTCCAATGTGGCTGCGATGTCCTCGTACTGACGGGGCGGGACGAATGCCGAAGTGAGCAAGGCGTATTGGTTGGCCTGCCGGTCGGTAATGAGCCCGAGTTCGTCGAGGAAGTCCTCCAGGCGCGGCGACGACCGCGCGGGTTCGAACAACGCAGTGATCTCCTGCGCCAGAGCTCGGAGTTTGGTATCGAGGTCCAGGCCAGCATGATCGGCCGCAGCCAGCAGAAGGGCCGCTAGGGCGCACTCCCGGTCGCGGACTCTGGGATATCGGGCACTTTGGTCGACCAGGATAGCGCAGAATTTGACGGCCGGACCCTCGACGTCGATCCTGTCGAGTAGGTCGATATTGAAGGAGGCGTCCTGGAGCAGTGCTAGACGGAATCCCGAGTGGTCCATTCCTGGTACGCGGCATAGCAGTTGTTGCGCCTGGTTGCGGATCCTACCGGGGATCGGCCGTTGCTGTGCTTCGCTCATGGGCTCATGGTCAGTTGATGAACTCTTGCGGATCGGTCTTTTGCTGAAGGGCCAATTCGGCGAGCTGAGCCACGTTCTCGTCGTTGCCCGAAAACTCGATTACGTAGTCGTACCAGCGGGCTGCTTCAGTGGGTTCGCCGACCCGGCGGTACTGCTCGCCGACGATATAGGCGAGTGTCAGGGCGTGCTGGCGAGGGAGGACGCCGGAGCTGATTGCCTGCTCGAAGTACTCGATGGCCTGACGGCGGTAGTGTTCCTGACCCTCGACTCCCTCCTCGGATTCGGGTTCGTCATGCCAGGCCCAGGCGGCATGAAGATACAGATCGCCGATCTCTTCGAGGTTGTCGCCACGCCATTTCGCGATCCATGCAGCGTATTCGTAGCGGCGAGACGCGGAGGACCGCTCGTCGCGCACCAGGGGCGTGATTCGCTCAGCGATTAGTCGCGAGACGGTCTTTGCGACCCTGTGTCTATAGGCATCCTGCCAGCCGGTGAATCCGCAGTCGGGACAGGTAAAGATCAGCCCACCCAGAGGCTGCATGCCCCCGGCTACTTGCTGGAATTCAGTAGTCACTCCTCCGAAGTTGTTCGTGCTGCCGAGGACTTCGCTATCGAACTTTCTCCGGCAGTTGGGGCAATTGAAGGTGGCTGAGAATGTGGTGGTCATGCGACACCATCGGGTATGGGTCTGTTTGGAGATTTAGGGAGCTCCAGCGGCGGTCTGTGTTCGCAAATCCTCTGGCAGGTCGTCGAGGATGCTGGCGGCCAGGATTCCTTCGTTTCGGTAGAAGAAATGACCGGTAGTGGGTTCGAGTAGCTGCCCTCCGCTGTGGTGGATTGCAACCACGCGCCAGCGGTCGTCCAGCACTGGGGCGCCAGAGGAGCCGGGGAGGGTGGACGTGAGGTACTGGATGACGCTACCTCCCTCATAAACGATCCGGTTGTGCTGGACAGTGACCTGTTTGGGCTGCCCGCCGGGGTGCTGGATGATATTGACCCGGTCGCCGGCATGTGGCGGGCTCGGCGAGACAGCTAGCCACCCCCAGCGTTGTCCGCAGCTACCGTCCACCGAGATGAGGGAAAAGTCTAGTTTTTGACTGCTGTGCAGGAGTTTGGCGGTCGCACCATCGTAGTCGGTGACCTGGAGAGCATTGCCGTCGCCATCGTTCTCGTACCCAAATCGGAACATCGAACACCGCAACTCTGTGTCGCAGCTTATGACGTGATGATTGGTCATCAAGAGCCCGGGAGCCAGAAGGAAGCCGGTTCCCGACCAACGTCGTGCGCTCAGCCGCACCTCAATGTAGGCGACGGCGGAGGCCGCCCGTACACCTTCGGAGAGGAAGGACACAGGTCGTAGCGTGTTCTCGCCGATAATCTTCTCGGAGAATTGGGCCCCGGTGCCCTGCTCTTTTGGAATGATCGGATCGGGCTGCCGGGCAATGGGAGTCATCAGCCCGTAGCGGTCAAGGATGCCATCGAGGATATTCTGGTTCCGGATGCCGGTGAGCGTCAATACGAGATTGACGATCAGTCCTAGGGCCTCATGCTCGCTCGACACCCGGCCATACGTTTGCGCGTAATTCACCAGCCGGCTCGCCGCTGCATACGGCGACCCGTCGAGGTCGATGTGCGCAGCTAACTTTTGAAGTCCGGCGTTGCGGACCAGCTCTCGCCGATCCCGCTCCGATGCGAACTCCGGCAGTTCCTTGAGGATATTAAGGAGATCGGTTCGGTCCGCTGCTGCTAGTTCCACCATCTGCTGACCTCCCGCCCAGACGCGTTACGAAGGTCGCGACGTCTGACGAAGGTCACGACGTCAGTGTGCGCTTTAAGTCCATCTCGGCTAATCCCATGCTATACGAACATACTGGGCTCTGTTCGGTCGATGCGCGGAGGCGACGCGACCCCTTGTGGGGTGAGCGCGTGTGGGCGCGACGACTGCTCCACCCGCGGCGGTGTAGACCATGTCAGCCAGAGCGGGGATCTGGAGCTGGTCGGGAAGGGTGCGGGAGATCCACATGAGCCTGCCGCCTGGACATTGTGGCCAAATGATCACGCGCTAAGGTCAGGGTGCCGGCATCCAAGAGCCAACACGCACCCAGAGATGTCGACTTCGCTGAGAGGTCGCCGAGGTGGGCAGTCGACCGACGCGTCGTAGTGCACGGCATCCCGTTCATCGGCCAGCACGCGGGCCCGTCCAGCATTGCCCACCACCTCCGCCCCGACTGCGGACGCCCAGGCGTGCGTTCAGCGGGATCGTCGAGAACAACGGCGAGCCGCTTCCCTTCGAACTGCCCTACTGGGCTGGGGAGCGCCGTGCGAGGTCATCTCGTGGCCGGACGAGGATGACGAGCCGTACGCGCTGCCGTTTCACCCGTTGGAGATGGGCGAGGACGCATTGCGTGCGCTCTGCGGGTCCGTCGTGGAAGGCCGCCCGGATCCCGGTGACGTGGATGCGGACGCCATCGGGCTTCACGGTTTCCTCGTGCGGGATCCGGCTGCTCGGGATCCCGCAGTGAAGGAGGCCGCGCTCAGGGCCGCAGTGGCGGCCATGGGGCCCGCCGCGTACCTACGGACGCTGTTGGTCAATCCCAGGGGCTTGACGACTTCGCCCCGTCGAGCTGTTGCTCGACGGGGCGAAGTCGTGCGAAGTGGCTCGTGCGTGTG
>NZ_JBHJUK010000157.1:0-18354 GCF_042266225.1 Kitasatospora sp. NPDC056181 | reverse complement strand
ACCCCGGTCACCGTCACGCTGGTCCCGCGCTGACTCCCCGGGGTGGCCCGCCCGCGGGCGGGCCACCCCGCGGGGCGCTACGCCAGGCCGCGGCGCGCCAGCAGCGGGCCGGTCTGCGGGTCACGCCCCACCACCGCCCGGAAGGAGTCCAGCGCGTCCCGGCCGTCCCCGCGCGAGAGCAGCTCGCGGCGGAACACCTCGCCGCTCTCCCGCACGGTCCGGCCGTTCGTCCCGAACCACTCCACCGTCTCGGCGTCCAGCACCTCCGACCAGATGTACGCGTAGTAGCCCGCGCTGTAGCCGCCGGAGAAGACGTGCGAGAAGTACGCCGTCCGGTAGCGCGGCGGGATCGCCGCCACCGCGACACCGGCCTTGGCCAGCGCCGCGGCCTCGAACTCCTCGGCGTCCGCGATCTCCTGGCCCGCCGGGACGGTGTGCCAGGCCCAGTCCAGCAGGGTCGCCGCCAGGTACTCGACGGTGCGGAAGCCCTGCCCGAAGCCCTCCGCGGCGGCCATCCGCCCGACCAGCCCGTCCGGCAGCGGCTCGCCCGTCACGTGGTGCCGGGCGTAGTTGGCCAGCACCTCCGGCCGGACCATCCACATCTCGTTGACCTGCGAGGGGAACTCGACGAAGTCGCGCGGCACCGCCGTGCCGGCGAAGTACGGGTACCGGACGTCCGAGAAGAGCCCGTGCAGCGCGTGCCCGAACTCGTGGAACAGCGTGCGGACCTCGTCCCACGAGAGCAGCACCGGCTCGCCGGCCGCCGGCTTGGCGATGTTCAGGTTGTTGAACACCACCGGCCGCTTCCCCAGCAGCCCCGACTGGGTGACCAGCTCGTCCATCCACGCCCCGCCGCGCTTGGACGCCCGGGCGTGGAAGTCCCCGAGGAAGAGGCCCAGCGAGCCGCCGTCCTCCTCGAACACCTCGAAGACCCGCACGTCCGGGTGGTACGCCACGAGGTCCGGCCGCTCGGTGAAGGTCACCCCGTACGCCAGGTTGGCGGCGAAGAAGACGCCGTCCCGCAGCACCCGCTCCAGCTCGAAGTACGGGCGCAGTGCCGCCGCGTCCACCTGGTACGAGGCCTGCCGCACCTGCTCCGAGTAGTACGCCCAGTCGTGCGCGGCGATCTCCTCGATCCCGTCGGCGGCGGCCAGCTTGGCCAGCTCCGCGGCCTCGCGGCGGGCGTTGGCCACCGCCGGCGGCACCAGCCGGGCCAGCAGCCCGTCCACCGCCCCGACGCTGCCCGCCGTCTCGTCCGCCACCACGTACGCGGCGTGCGTGTCGTAGCCGAGCAGCGCGGCCCGCTCGGCGCGCAGCGCGGCCATCCGGATCGCCAGCGGGCCGTTGGTGCCGGCCGCACGGCCCAGCGAGGCCGCCAGGAGGCGCTCGCGCACCGAACGGTCGGTGAGGAAGGCCAGCTCGGTCTGGTTGGAGAAGCTCTTCAGGCTGAGCACGTACTTGCCGTCGTGCCCGAGCGCCCGGCCGTTCTCGGCGGCGGCGGCGATCGCGTCCGGCGAGAGCCCGGCCAGCTCCTCGGCGGAGTCCAGCACCAGCGCGCGGGCCTTCGAGTCGGCCGTCACGTTCAGCCGGAACTCCGACGAGGCGGTGGCGAGTTCGGCGTTCAGCGCGCGCAGCCGCTGCTGCTCTCCGGCGCCCAGCCGGGCGCCGGCCCGGACGAAGGCGGTGTGCCACCGCTCCAGCAGCCGCAGCGACTCGGCGTCCAGCCCCAGTGCGGCCCGCCGCCCGTGCAGCGCGTCGATCCGGGCGAACAGCGCGGCGTCCAGGAGGATCGCGTCGGTGTGCGCCGCCAGCTTCGGGCTGGTCTCGGCGTCCACCCGGTCCACCAGCGGCGTGGTGTCCGCGGAGGCCTGGTTGTCGAAGACGGCCCGGACCCGTCGCAGCAGCGCCCCCGACCGCTCCAGCGGGACCAGCGTGTTGTCGAAGGTCGGCTCGGCCGGGTCGGCCGTGATCGCGGCGATCTCGGCCAGCTGATCGGCCATCCCGCGCTCGAACGCGGGCAGGTAGTGCTCTTCCCGGATCGCGGCGAAGGGCGGCAGTTCGTAGACCAGGGTGCTGGGCTCGAAGAAGGGGTTCTCGCTCATTTTTCCGACCCTACGCGGTGTCACCGGCGCTGCCTACGGCCCCCGGCCCGGTCCCCGGCGCACCGCGCGGACCGCGGCGCACCGGCCGGTACGCGCGCCCGAGGCGCATTGTCGTACCCACCGGCTACCGTCGAGGTCCCGGGGACCGTCACGACGGCCCCCACCCCCCGAGCACCCGTCCAGACGGTCCCTACCCGTCCGCCCGAGAGGAGGAGCCCCCGTGGCACCCCGGATCGCCCTCGTTCCCGACCCGCACGGCCCCGGCGGCCGGCTCCAGCCCCTCGACGAGGCCGGCGAACCGCTCGGCCCGCCCGCCGCCACCGCCGACCTGGCCGCCGCCGTCGCCGACGCCGAGCGGGCGGGTGCCGTGCGCTGGGTCTGGGCCGCCGCCGACAGCGCCTACGCCCCGCTGCTCGCCCGGCTGCCCGACCGGCTCGCCCGCTGCCACGACCTGCGCCTGGTCGAGGCGCTGCTGCTGGCCCACGAGGGCCGGTTCGGCGCCCCGCGCTCGCTCGGCGCCGCCTGGGCCCGGCTCCGCGGTCTGCCCGTCCCGGCCGACCTGCCGGAGCCCGGCTCCGCCGAGTCCGACGACGGGCAGGACACCCTGTTCGCCCCCGACCGGCTGCAACTGCCGCCCGGCGCCGATCCGCTGGCCGCCGTCGTCGCCGTCCACGCCGAGCAGCAGCGGCGGCTGGGCGCGATCACCGACCCCGGCGCGCGGTCCCGGTTCCGGCTGCTGGCCGCCGCCGAGTCGGCCGGCGCGCTGGTGGCCGCCGAGATGGCGTACGACGGGCTGCCCTGGCGCGCCGACGTCCACGACCGGCTGCTCACCGAGCTGCTCGGCCCCCGCCCGGCCATCCCCGGCAGCCGCCCCCGGCTGCTCGCCGAGCTGGCCGCCGAGCTCCAACAGGCCCTCGGCGGGCGCCCGTTCAACCCCGACTCGCACAGCCAGGTGCTGCGCGCCTTCGCGGAGCAGGGCATCCAGCTCGGCTCCACCCGCTCCTGGGAGCTGAAGGCCGTCGACCACCCGGCCGCGAAGCTGATGATCCGCTACAAGGAGCTCTCCCGGATCCACGCCGCGCACGGCTGGGCGTGGCAGGACGCCTGGGCCCGCGGCGGCAGGTTCCGCCCCGAGTACGTGGTCGGCGGCGTGGTCTCCGGCCGCTGGGCCAGCCGGGGCGGCGGCGCCCTGCAGATCCCGCGGATCCTGCGCCGCGCCGTGGTCGCCGACCCGGGCTGGCTGCTGGTCGTCGCCGACGCCGCCCAGCTGGAGCCGCGCGTCCTCGCCGCCCTCTCCCAGGACGCCGGCCTCGCCCGCACCGCCGCCGGCGGCGACCTCTACGAGGCGCTCGCCGCCTCCGCCTTCCAGGGGGACCGCGAGAAGGCCAAGCTCGGCCTGCTCGGCGCCATGTACGGGCAGACCAGCGGCGACATCGGCCCGCTGCTCGCCACCCTGCGCCGCCGCTACCCCGCCGCCATGGGCTACGTGGAGGCCGCCGCACGCACCGGCGAGGACGGCGGCGTGGTCACCTCCCGGCTCGGCCGGGCCTGCCCGCCGCCGTCCGCCGACTGGCTCGACCTCACCGAGGCCCCGGAGTCCGCCGGTGACGCCGGCGGCCGCTCGGCCCGCGCCCGGGGCCGCTTCACCCGCAACTTCGTGATCCAGGCCAGCGCCGCCGACTGGGCGCTCGCCCTGCTCGCGGCGCTGCGCCGCCGCCTGGCCGCCCTGCCGGTGGCCGATCCGGCCGACCGGCCGCACTTGGTCTTCTTCCAGCACGACGAGGTGGTGGTGCACACCCCCGCCAACCTGGCCGACGAGGTGGCCGCCGCCGTCGACGCATCCGCCGACGAGGCCCGCCGGCTGGTCTTCGGGGACACCCCGGTCCGGTTCCCGCTCAGCACCGCCGTGGTCGACTGCTACGCCGACGCCAAGTAGCTTCCCGCGCCCGGGCCTTGCCGCCGCCCGCGCCCCTCCGCGCCCCGCCTCGCCTCGCCTCGCCAGGAGCCGGTGGCAGGGCCCCGGAGCCCGGCCCCTCAGAGCTCGCGGAACTCAGAGCTTGCGGAACGCGCGCGCCTCCTCGGCCGCCGCCACCACCTCGGCCAGCGCCGCCCCGGCGGAGGCGGTCACCGCCGCCGAGACCGCGCCCTCCACGAAGGGCGCGTCCACCAGCACCACCCCGGGCCGTGGCTCGTCCTCCAGCACCGTGACGGCGGTCAGCACCGAGCTGCCGAGGTCCGGCAGCACCACCACACCGGCCCCGCCGTCCGCCTCCGCGACGGCCCGGGCGATCAGGTCGTAGCTGGTGCCGAGCCCGCCCTCCTCCGTCCCGGCGGCCACCACCACCCGCACCGCGTCGGAGGAGAGTTCCCCCAGCAACTCCTTCAGCCCGGCGGCCAACCGCGCACTGTGCGAGACCAGGACGATGCCCACGTAGTCGCTCATACCGCCGACCCTACGGCCGCCCGCCGCTGCGCACGAGTGGCCCGCCGCCGGCTCCGGGGACCGGCCGCCACGTGTCGCAACCCGTGCCGCCGACCCCCGTCCGGCGTAGCGTCGGGTCAGCATCGTCTGCCGAGGGAGCGAAGCACCGTGAAGAAGCTGATCAACACCCCGGAGAGCGTCCTGGAGGACGCGCTGGCCGGAGTCGCCGCCGCCCACCCGGAGTTGACGGTGGACCTCGCGAACCGGGTGATCACCCGTGCCGTCCGGCCGGCCGCGCCGAAGGTCGCGCTGGTCTCCGGCGGCGGGTCCGGACACGAGCCGCTGCACGGCGGCTTCGTCGGCCGGGGCATGCTGGACGCCGCCTGTCCCGGCGAGGTCTTCACCTCCCCGGTGCCGGACCAGGTGCTGGCCGCGGCGAAGGCCGTGGACTCCGGCGCGGGCGTGGTCCTCGTGGTGAAGAACTACACGGGCGACGTGATGAACTTCGAGCTGGCCGCCGAACTGGCCGCCGAGGAGGGCATCGAGGTCCGCACGGTGCTGGTCGACGACGACGTCGCGGTCGAGGACTCGACCTGGACGGCCGGGCGCCGCGGCACCGGCGCGACCGTGCTGGTGGAGAAGGCCGCGGGTGCGCTGGCCGAGCGCGGCGCCACCCTGGACGAGGTGGCCGCCCTGGGCGAGCGGGTGAACGCCGCCTCCCGCTCCTTCGCGATCGCGCTGACCGCCGCGACCGTCCCCGCGGCGGGCAAGCCCGGCTTCGACCTGCCGGAGGACGAGATCGAGGTCGGTGTCGGCATCCACGGCGAGCCCGGCCGCCGCCGGGAGAAGCTCCGCCCGGCCCGCGAGCTGGCCGCCGAGGTGGTGGAGACGATCCTCGCCGACCACCACCTGACCGCGGGCGACGAGGTGATCGCCCTGGTGAACGGTCTCGGCGCCACCCCGCTGCTGGAGCTGTACATCGTCTTCGGCGAGGTGGCCGCCCGGCTGGCCGAGCGCGGCATCACGGTGGCCCGCAGCCTGGTCGGCAACTACGTCACCAGCCTGGACATGGCGGGCTTCTCCCTCACCCTGACCAGGGCCGACGCCGAGCTGCTGGAGCTCTGGGACGCGCCGGCCGACACCCCCGCCCTCAAGCGGGCCTGAACGCGGGGAGACGGACATGGACTTCGACACCCCGCTCGCCGAGGCCTGGGTGCGCGCGATCGCCGCCGCCGTGGAGGAGGAGGCGCCGCGGCTCACCGAGCTGGACTCCGCGATCGGCGACGGCGACCACGGCAGCAACCTCCTGCGCGGCTTCACCGCCGTACTGGCCGCGCTGGACGGCCTCGACCCGGCCGGCCCGGGGGCGGTGCTGACCAGGACCGGCACCACGCTGATCTCCAAGGTCGGCGGGGCCGCCGGCCCGCTGTACGGGAAGGCCTTCCGCGCCCTGGGCGCCGCCCTGCCCGGTCCTTCCGGTCCGGCCGCGTTCGGCGAGGCGCTGGCGGCCGGGCTCCGGGCGGTGCGCGACCTCGGCAGGGCCGAACCGGGCGACAAGACCATCGTGGACGCCTGGACCCCGGCACTGGCCGCCTACCGGGCCGCGGTGGCGGCCGGCGCCGACCTGCCCCGGGCGGCCGGGGCGGCGGCGGACGCGGCCGGGCAGGGCGCGCTGGACACCGTCCCGCTCCAGGCCCGCAAGGGCCGGGCCTCCTACCTGGGCCCGCGCAGCATCGGCCACCAGGACCCGGGCGCGGCCTCCACCGCCCTGGTCTTCCGCGCCCTCGCCGAGGTCACCGCGGCTCAGGCCTGATCGGTCCGGGTGATCAGGAGCAGCAGGGCGTCGTCGTTCAGCTCCCCGCCGGTGTGCTCCAGCAGGTCGGCGTAGACCCGCCCGACCGCCGCCTCCAGCTCCGCCGAGGAGCGGGCCGCGCCCCGCACCAGCGGGCCGACCCGCTCCGCCAGCGGGTAGAACCCGCCGTCCCTGCGGTGCCGGGCCTCGACCACGCCGTCGGTGCAGAGCACCAGCACGTCCTCCCCGCCGAACGGCTGGTCCCAGCTGGCCGGCTCGCCGGCGGCGAGCCGGCCGAGGCCGAGCGGGACCCACGGGTCGGGCGCGTCGAGGACGTGCACCCCGCCGTCCGGGTCCACCCGGATCGGCGGGACGTGCCCGTACTGGAGCAGCTCCATCACGCCCGGCGTGCGGAACTCGGCGAACAGGGCGGTGGTGAACTCCCCGTCCGGCGCGTGCCGCTCGACGCTGGCCTCGATCCGGGCGGCCACCCCGCGCAGCCCGGACTCGTCGTACGCGGCCTCGCGGAAGGCGCCGAGCACCACGGCGGCGGTCTGGACGGCGCCCAGCCCCTTGCCGCGGACGTCCCCGACCGCCACCCGGGTGCCGTGCGGGGTCTCCAGGACGGAGTAGAGGTCCCCGCCGATGCGCGAGGCGTCGGCGGCGGAGACGTACCGCACCGCGAGGTTCAGCGGCCCGACGACCGGGCCGGGCAGGCGCAGCAGGGCCCGCTGGGCGGCCTCGGCGACGGAGCTGACGGCCGCGAAGGCCGCGGCCCGGCGCATCCGGAGGTGGGCGACCCAGGCGGAGAACACGGTGAGCAGCAGGTAGCTGACCATCGCGCCGTAGAGGAAGCGCTCGTCGTTGACGTTGTCGACCTCGTCGTAGTGGCTGAGGCCGAACACCGCGAACAGGCCGAAGGAGCAGACCAGCAGCAGTTCGAGCGGGCGCAGGGTGAGCGCGGCGATGGTGGGGACGACCGTCATCAGCGGCGCGAGGTAGCGGTCCTTGCCGGAGAGCAGGTCGGCCAGGCCGACCAGCAGGATCGCGACCGCGGCCGGCGTGGCCCGGCGCCAGAACGGCACGTCCTGGAGGTCGGCGGCCAGCAGGGCGCCGCGCTTGCGGTCCGGTGGCAGCCCCTCGGCCGTCGGGGCCGTGGGCGACTGGGCTCGACGGATCGGGAACACATACCGAACATAACGGACGATCAGCCACCCCACCCCCGCACCCGGGGGCGGCCCGACCCGCCGGCCCGACCTGCCGGACCCGCACTGGGCGGACCGGTACCGATATGGCCGTTTTGTCATACAGTGCGACGAAAGCGGCTAGGCAAGGGAGGTCATCACCGGTGTCCGAGTACCACAACACCCGCCACATCTCCGGCCCGCGGGCGCGCACGACGGCGCGCCCCGACCAGTGGCTCAGGGTCTTCCTGACCGGCCTACTGCTCTGGGTCGCCACGGTCGCCGTCACCTTCGCCACCGGCAACAGCAACCTGGTGCCGACGATCGTGCTCCTCGGCAGCTTCCTCGTACCGGCCACGATGGTCGTCTGGGCGTACGAGCGCTACGCCGCCGACCTGGGCGCGGACCGGATCCTCGCCTGCTTCGGCGTCGGCGGCATCATCGGCGTCCTCGGCGCCTCGGTGCTGGAGACCTACCTGCTCTCCCCCTCCGTCTGGATGTACCTCGGCGTCGGCCTGATCGAGGAGGCGGTCAAGCTCGCCGCCCTGGTCCTGGTCTGCCGGCACCTGCGGGTCGGCGGACTGCGCTACGGACTGGTGCTGGGCGCCACCGTCGGCGCCGGCTTCGCCGCCTTCGAGAGCGCCGGCTACGCGTTCAACGCCGTACTCAGCCTCCAGAGCCTCTCGCTGAGGAACCTGGTGGAGACCGAGATCCTGCGCGGGGTGCTGGCGCCGGTCGGCCACATCCTGTGGACGGCCATCCTCGGCGGGGTGCTCTTCCGCGAGCGGCGCGGCGGCCGCTTCCGCCTCACCCTTCCGGTCGTGCTCACCTATCTCGGCGTCGCACTGCTGCACGCGCTCTGGGACTCGATGAGCGGCATCGCGGTCTGGCTGGTCGCGAGGACCACCACCAGCGACTGGCAGCGAGCCCTGTTCGACCTCGGCCACATGCCGGACCCGACCAGCGGGCAGGTCCACCTCTACACGCTGTACGACACCCTGGGGCTGGTCGTGGTCGCGCTCGGAGGCCTGGTCTGGCTGCGGCTGCTGGTCCGCCGCGAGCGCGCGGCGATCCCGGCCCAGTACCCGGCGGCGCCCGCCTGAGCCGCCCGGCGTCGGCGCGGACCGCGCCCGAATCCGCCCGCCACCCGGCGCGGATTCGGGCGCGGCGTGTTCAGGCGCATACGCTCAGCTCTCGGACCTCGTCCGCGCCGCCCCGGCGGCCGGGCGCGATCCGCACCACGCCGCCCCCTTCCCCGGGGAATACCCCGCAGGGGTATGGTGTTATCAGCAGAGCAGCCCGGGCGCACGCCCGCGGCGGTCCAGACCTCCTGGAGGCCCCGATGTCCAGCACCATCACCTACACCGTGACCGGCATGAGCTGCGGCCACTGCGAGAGCTCGGTCAGCAAGGAGCTCTCCGCCCTCACCGGTGTCACCGAGGTGGCGGCCGACGCCAAGGCCGGTACCGTGACGGTCCTCGCGACGGCCGAGCTGGACGACGAGCAGGTCCGCGCGGCCGTCGACGAGGCCGGCTACGAGCTGGTCGGCCGGTCCGTCTGAGCCCCGCGCGTACGGCGGGGGCCCGCACCCGGCGCTCCCGCCGTACCCTCCGACCAAGGAGCCGATCATCATGAGCACCTCCGCCCCTGGAGTGGCCGGACTGACGGACCGCGTCGAGCTGTCCATCGGCGGGATGACCTGCGCCTCCTGCGCCGCCCGGATCGAGAAGAAGCTCAACCGGATGGACGGCGTCCAGGCCAGCGTCAACTACGCCACCGAGAAGGCCCGGGTCGACTTCGGGCCCGGGGTCGGCGTGGCCGACCTGATCGCCACCATCGAGAACACCGGCTACACCGCCGAGCTCCCCCCGCCGCCGGCCGCCCCCGAGCCCGTGACCGGCGGGCCGGACGCCGCGCCCGGGCAGCCCCCGGCCGACCCCCTGCTGGACCGCCTGCTGATCGGCGCCGTGCTGAGCGTCCCGGTGGTCATGCTGTCGATGATCCCGTCGATGCAGTTCACCAACTGGCAGTGGCTGGCCTTCGCGCTCACCGGCCCGGTCGTCGTCTACGGCGGGCTGCCGTTCCACCGCGCCGCCTGGACCAACCTCAAGCACGGCGCCGCGACCATGGACACCCTGGTCTCGCTCGGCACCCTGGCCGCCTTCGGCTGGTCGTTCTGGGCCCTGTTCTGGGGCGACGCCGGCATGCCCGGGATGCGGCACCCGTTCTCGCTCTCGGTCGGCGCCACCGACGCCTCCTCCACCCTGTACCTGGAGACGGCCGCCGGCGTCACCGTGCTGATCCTGCTCGGCCGCTACCTGGAGGCACGCTCCAAGCGCCGGGCCGGTGCCGCCCTGCACGCCCTGCTCGACCTCGGTGCCAAGGAGGTCTCCGTCCTCCAGGACGACGGGGGCGGACGCGAAGCGTCCTCGGTTGAGGGTGGTGGTGGGCGACGGGTGGGCGGGGGCGGACGCGAAGCGTCCTCGGTTGAGGGTGGTGGTGGGCGACGGGTGGGCGGGCGCGAGGTCCGGCTGCCGGTGGACCGGCTGACCGTCGGGACGCGCTTCGTGGTCCGCCCGGGCGAGAAGATCGCCACCGACGGCGTGGTCGTCGAGGGGGCCTCCGCCGTGGACGCCTCGATGCTGACCGGCGAGTCCGTGCCCGCCGAGGTCGCCGTCGGCGACGCCGTCACCGGTGCCACCGTCAACGCCGGCGGCCGCCTGGTGGTCGAGGCCACCCGGGTCGGAGCCGACACCCGGCTCGCCCGGATGGCCCAGCTGGTCGAGGAGGCCCAGAACGGCAAGGCCGCCGTCCAGCGGCTGGCCGACCGGATCTCCGCCGTTTTCGTGCCGACGGTCATCCTGATCGCGCTCGCCACCCTGGTCGGGTGGCTACTGACCTCCGACAACCCCACCGAGGCCTTCACCGCGGCCGTCGCCGTGCTGATCATCGCCTGCCCGTGCGCACTCGGCCTGGCCACCCCGACCGCCCTGATGGTCGGCACCGGCCGCGGCGCCCAGCTCGGCATCCTGATCAAGGGGCCGGAGGTGCTGGAGTCGACCCGCCGGGTGGACACCGTCGTCCTGGACAAGACCGGCACCGTCACCACCGGCCGGATGACCCTGCTCGCCGTCCACACCGCCGAGGGCGTCACCGAGAACGAGGCCCTGCGGCTGGCCGGCGCCGTCGAGCACGCCTCCGAGCACCCGATCGCCGCCGCGATCGCCGCGGCCGCCACCGCCCGGACGGGCGAGCCGCCCGCCGTGGAGGAGTTCGAGAGCCTCCCCGGCCTCGGAGTGCAGGGAACCGTCGAGGGCCGCACCGTGGTCGCCGGGCGCGCCTCCCTGCTGGCCGGGCGCGCGCTGGCGCTCCCGCCGGAACTCGCCCGGGCCGAGGCGGACGCCGAGGCCGCCGGCCGCACGGTCGTCGCGGTCGGCTGGGACGGCGCCGCGCGCGCCGTGCTGGAGATCGCCGACGCGGTCAAGCCCACCAGCGCCGAGGCCGTCGCCGACCTGCGCGGGCTGGGTCTGCGCCCGGTCCTGCTGACCGGTGACAACGCCGCCGTGGCCGCGGCCGTGGCGGCCGAGGTCGGCATCGGACCGCAGGACGTGATCGCCGAGGTGCTGCCGGAGGAGAAGGTCGCCACCGTGCGGCGCCTCCAGGCCGAGGGCCGGGTCGTCGCCATGGTCGGTGACGGCGTCAACGACGCGGCCGCCCTCGCCCAGGCCGACCTGGGCCTCGCCATGGGCACCGGCACCGACGCCGCCATCGAGGCCGGCGACCTCACCCTCGTCCGGGGCGACCTGCGCTCCGCCGCCGACGCCATCCGGCTCTCCCGCCGGACCCTGGCCACCATCAGGGGCAACCTCTTCTGGGCCTTCGGCTACAACGTCGCCGCGATACCCCTCGCCGCCGCCGGGCTGCTCAACCCGATGATCGCCGGCGCCACGATGGCCTTCTCCTCGGTCTTCGTGGTGACCAACAGCCTCCGGCTGCGCCGCTTCCGGGCCGCCTGACGGTCCGACCGCACGGAAACGGACGGACGGGCCCGGACCACACCACCCCGTGGTCCGGGCCCGTCCGCGTCGGCGCGTCCGTTCAACGGCCCAGCAGCTCGCCGCCGTTGCAGTGCAGGATCTCCCCGGTGACGAACCCGGCCTCCGGCGAGGCCAGGAAGTAGACCGCCGCAGCCACCTCACCGGCCTCCCCGATCCGGCCCAGCAGCGTCCTGGCGGCCCGCCGGGAGACCTCGGCCTCGTCCAGCCGCGGGCCGAAGAACTCGGTGCCCGCCACCGTGCCCGGGGCGACGATGTTGGCGGTGATCCCCGACGTCCCGAGCTGGGCGGCCAGGAAGTGGTTCCAGGCGTGCAGCGAGGCCTTGGAGGCCCCGTACGAGCCGGCCCCGCGCAGCGCGGCGATCGAGCTGACGGTGACCACCCGGCCGGAGCCCGGGGTGAGCCGGTCCCGGACGGACTCCGTGAGCAGCACCACGGTCAGCACGTTCCGCTCGAAGTCGCCGCGCCAGCGGGCCAGCAGGGCGTGCGGCCCGCCGCCGATCACGGTCTCCCGGCTGCCCGCGTTGTTCACCAGCACGTCGATCCGCTCGGGCAGTTCACCGAGCGCGGCCTCGACGGCGTCCGGGTCGGCGAGGTCGCAGACCAGTGGGGTGACGTTCGGCCCGAGGTCGGCCGCGGCCTGTTCGAGCACCGCCCGCCGGCGGCCGACGATCACGACCCGTTCGCCCGCCTCGGCGAAGCGACGGGCCACCTCGTACCCGATCCCCGTGCCACCGCCGGTGACAACCACGTTCCTGGCCATCTGCGCACTCCCTCCCCAGTTCCGCCGCCACGCTGCGAGGGTGCGGGGCGGTCCGTACCGGAATGCCACGATTACTATCACGCTCGGTTGCCGTGACTGCGGGGAGGGTGACGTAGCCGCCCGCGGAAGGTGTGATATGGGACGGGCACCGCGCGCACACGGAGCGTGGCGAGAGGCAGCTCACACCCCCCGGGCGTAACTTCTCGCACGCTGATACGTCTTAGGTTGGTAGTGCGGCAGATTTTTCCGGTGGGCGGTGACGTGGCGAACGGCTTCACGTCTCCGCGCGGCACCACTGTCGCCGACGGGGCTCCGGCGGGCCCCGGGACGGTCGCCGACCTGTCGGTGGCCTTCGCGCACGGCGCCGGGGAGTGGCGGGTCTGGGACGCTTTGAGCGGCCGTCCCGGGCTGCGGCCGCCCCCGGAGTCGTGCGCCGTACGTTTCCACCCTCGCGGGTGACGGCGAAGGGCCCGGCCGGTGGCCGGGCCCTTCGTGGTCCTGCGTAGGCGAGTGCCTAGCGGGCCCCGAGCTCCACGTAGTCGCGGATCGCGGTGCCGGTGTAGATCTGGCGCGGACGGCCGATCCGGCTGGTCGGGTCGTTGATCATCTCGTGCCAGTGGGCGATCCAGCCCGGCAGCCGGCCGAGGGCGAACAGCACGGTGAACATGCTGGTCGGGAAGCCCATGGCGCGGTAGATCAGGCCGGTGTAGAAGTCCACGTTCGGGTAGAGCTTGCGCGAGACGAAGAAGTCGTCCTTGAGCGCGTGCTCCTCCAGCTTGAGCGCGATGTCGAGCAGCTCGTCGGACTTGCCGAGCTGGCCGAGCACCTCGTGCGCCAGCAGCTTGACCTGCGCGGCGCGCGGGTCGAACGCCTTGTACACGCGGTGGCCGAAGCCCATCAGCTTGACGCCGTCCTCGCGGTTCTTCACCTTGCGGATGAACGCGTCGACGTCGCCGCCGTCCTTCTGGATGCTCTCCAGCATCTCCAGCACGGCCTGGTTGGCGCCGCCGTGCAGCGGGCCCCAGAGCGCCGAGATGCCGGCCGAGATCGAGGCGAACTGGTTGGCGTGGCTGGAGCCCACCAGGCGGACCGTGGAGGTCGAGCAGTTCTGCTCGTGGTCCGCGTGCAGGATCAGCAGCTTGTCCAGGGCGTTGACGACGACCGGGTTGAGCTCGTAGTCCTCGGCGGGCACCGCGAAGGTCATCCGCAGGAAGTTCTCGACGTAGCTCAGGTCGTTACGCGGGTAGACGAACGGCTGGCCGACCGACTTCTTGTACGCGTAGGCCGCGATGGTCGGCAGCTTCGCCAGGAGACGGACCGTCGACAGGTGACGCTGGGCGGCGTCGAACGGGTTGTGGCTGTCCTGGTAGAACGTGGACAGCGCGCCGACCACGGACGACAGCATCGCCATCGGGTGGGCGTCCCGCGGGAAGCCCTGGTAGAAGCGCTTGACGTCCTCGTGCAGCAGCGTGTGCTGGGTGATCTCGCGGTTGAACTCCGACAGCTGGTCGGCCGTCGGAAGCTCGCCGTTGATCAGCAGGTACGCGGTCTCGATGAAGCTGCCCTGCTCGGCGAGCTGCTCGATCGGGTAGCCGCGGTAGCGCAGGATGCCGTTGTCGCCGTCCACGAAGGTGATCGCGGACTTGTACGCGGCGGTGTTACCGAAGCCGTTGTCCAGGGTGACCAGGCCGGTCTGCGGGAGCAGCTTCGAGATGTCGAAGCCGGCGTTGCCCGCAGTGCTCTCGACGACGGGGTACTCGTACTCGCCGTCCTGGTACCGCAGTACTACCGAGTTGTCGCTCACGTCTTCCTCACCGACGAAATGAATCCTCTTCCAAGGTGCCCTGACTGTCTCTACCATCCCCCATCTGGCGGACAGCCGCGCACCCGGGGTGGCCCGAAAGGGACCGCCCCTACAAAACCTGCCGCCGCAGCCGGTACGAACCGGACAAGATCGGCACCCCACCAGGCTCTGCCGTAAATCTCTTCACGTCAAGAGAACAATAGAGGCAACCATCCGTTGGAGAATCATCCAGTGGCCAGCCGGTGATCCAGCGCGGCGTGCCTCCGACCTGCGCTGACGGTCCGAACGGCCTGCCCGATCGCCTTGCGTGACCCGACCAGCACGACCAGTTTCCTTGCCCTGGTCACAGCCGTGTAGAGCAGATTCCGCTGGAGCATCGTCCACGCGGACGTGGTGACCGGAATCACCACGACCGGATACTCGCTCCCCTGCGACCGGTGGATCGTCACCGCGTACGCGTGCGCCAACTCGTCCAGCTCGTCGAAGTCGTACGGCACCTCCTCGTCCTCGTCGGTGAGAACGGTCAGCCGCTGGTCGTCCACGCTGAGCGAGGTCACCACCCCCACCGTGCCGTTGAAGACCCCGTTCCGCCCCTTGTCGTAGTTGTTCCGGATCTGCGTCACCTTGTCCCCCACCCGGAACGTCCGCCCGCCGAAACGCCGCTCCGCCAGCCCCTCCCGCGCCGGCGTCACCGCCGCCTGCAACAGCGTGTTCAGGTTCCCCGCACCCGCCGGCCCCCGGTGCATCGGCGCCAGCACCTGGACGTCCCGCCGCGGGTCGAACCCGAACCGCTGCGGGAGCCGCCGCGCCACCACGTCCACCGTCAGCCCGGCCGCGCGCTCGGCATCGTCCTCCACGAACAGGAAGAAGTCCGCCAGCCCCTCCGTCAACGGCGGCAGCCCCTCGTTGATCCGGTGCGCGTTCGTCACCACCCCCGACTGCTGCGCCTGCCGGAAGATCCTGGTCAGCCGCACCGACGGGACCGGCCCGCCGTCCGCCAGCAGGTCCCGCAGCACCTCGCCCGCGCCCACCGACGGCAGCTGGTCCACGTCCCCCACGAACAGCAGGTGCGCTCCCGGCGCCACCGCCTTGACCAGCTTGTTCGCCAGGATCAGATCCAGCATCGACGCCTCGTCCACCACCACCAGGTCGGCGTCCAACGGCCGGTCCCGGTCGTACGCGGCGTCCCCGCCCGGCCTCAGCTCCAACAGCCGGTGCACCGTCGACGCCTCCACCCCGGTCAGCTCCGCCAGCCGCTTCGCCGCCCGGCCGGTCGGCGCCGCCAGCACCACCTTGGCCCGCTTCGCCAGCGCCAGCGTCACGATCGACTTCACCGTGAACGACTTGCCACAGCCCGGACCGCCCGTCAGCACCGCGACCTTCTCGGTCAGCGCCAGCCGCACCGACTGCTCCTGCTCCGGCGCCAGCTCCGCCCCGGTCCGCTTCGCCAGCCACCCCAGCGCCACCGGCCAGTCCACGTCCGCGAACCACGGCATCCGGTCCGAATCCGCCCGCAGCAGCCGCAACAGCTGGTTGGCCAGCGAGATCTCCGCCCGGTGGAACGGCACCAGGTACACCGCGGTGATCGGCTCGCCGCCCTCCCCCGGCACCGACTCCCGCACCACCCCCTCGGCGGCCACCAGCTCCGCCAGGCAGTCGATCACCAGGCCCACGTCCACCTGGAGCAGCTTCACCCCGTCCGCGATCAGCCGCTCCTCGGGCAGGTAGCAGTGCCCCTGGTCGGTGCTCTGCGACAGCGCGTACTGCAGCCCCGCCTTCACCCGCTCCGGGCTGTCGTGCGGGATCCCCACCGCCTGCGCGATCCGGTCCGCCGTCAGGAAGCCGATGCCCCAGACGTCCGACGCCAGCCGGTACGGCTCGTTCTTCACCACCCCGATCGAGCCGTCCCCGTACTGCTTGTAGATCCGCACCGCGAGGGACGTGGAGACGCCGACCCCCTGCAGGAAGACCATCACCTCCTTGATGGACTTCTGCTCCTCCCAGGCCACCGCGATCTTCTTCGTCCGCTTCGGCCCGAGCCCCGGCACCTCGATCAGCCGGCCCGGCTCGTTCTCGATCACCTCCAGGGTCTCCACCCCGAAGCGCTCGACGATCCGCTCGGCGAACCGCGGCCCGATCCCCTTGATCAGCCCCGAGCCGAGGTAACGCTGGATGCCCTGGATCGTCGCGGGCAGCACCGTCGTGTAGTTCTCCACCACGAACTGCTTGCCGTACTGCGGGTGCGACCCCCACCGCCCGTGCAGCCGCAGCGACTCCCCCGGCTGCGCCCCCAGCAGCGCGCCCACCACCGTCAGCAGGTCGTTGCCGCCGCGACCGGTGTCCACCCGGGCGACCGTGTAGCCGGTCTCCTCGTTGGCGTACGTGATCCGCTCCAGCACACCCTCGACCTGGGCGAGCTGGCGCGGCGGGCCCTGCTGCGTCTGCTGCGTCTGCCTGGCCACCGGGCCCCCTTCACCAATGCGGGTGCAGTTCCGCTACGCACCGTACCGCCCGGGTGCGACAGCCCGGGACCAGGTGCCAGGCTGGTAGCCCCGGAGGGGGGCCCGCACCCTGCCCGCGCCCCGTCGCGACCGGCATACGCCCGAGGAGCACCGCCATGCTCACCACCGCCTTCGCCCCCGGCTCGCCCAACTGGCTCGACCTCACCAGCCCGGACGCCCCCGCCTCCGTCGCCTTCTACTCCACCGTGTTCGGCTGGACCTTCGAACCGGCCGGCCCGGAATCCGGCGGCTACGGCTTCTTCCGGCAGGACGGCCGCACCGTCGCCGCCCTCGGCCCGGGCGGCGAGGCGGCCCGCCCCGGCTGGACGGTCTACTTCTGCACCGCCGACGCCGACCGGACCACCGAACTGGTCGAGGCCGCCGGCGGCAAGGTCCGCCTCGCCCCGTTCACCGTCTTCACCGACGGACGGGCGGCCGGCTACACCGACCCGACCGGCGCCGCCTTCGCCGTCTGGGAGCCGCGCGACACCCCGGGCCTGGACGTCGTCGACGAGCCCGGCACCTTCTGCTGGGCCGAGTGCTTCAGCGTCGACGCCGAAGCGGCCAAGGCCTTCTACCGCGCCGTCTTCGCCTGGCAGGAGCAGGACGTCCCGCTCGGCGACGTGATGTACACCGTCCTCACCCCGGCCGGCGGCGGAACGGAGGACGCCCACGGCGGCATCGTGCAGCTCGGCCCCGAGCACACCGCCGCCGGCACCACCTCGCACTGGCTCCCCTACATCGAGGTGCCCAACGTGGACGCCGCCGTCGCCCTCGCCGGACAGCTGGGCGCGACCGTCCGCACCGCCCCGACCGACGTGCACGGCGTCGGCCGCCTCGCCCAGCTCACCGACCCGCACGGCGCCGCCTTCGCGGTCATCACCAGCTCGGTGGAGGGCGGGTGACGCCGGATCACCCCACCGGCGGAGGCCGGACGCCGCTCTGAAAGGGCCTGGACGGCCCTGGACGGCCGCTGAGGGGCACGCGCAGGGGTGCGGGTGGGAGACAGGGCGGACGGCGGGCGGGCCGGGGCCTCACGCGCCCGCCTAGGCTGTGATCATGACCGACCTGACGATCCGCCGTGCCACCTCCGAGGACCTGCCCGCGATAGTGGCCATGCTCGCCGACGACCCCCTGGGCGCCGCCCGCGAGAGCCCCGACGACCTCACCCCCTACCGCGAGGCCTTCGCCCGCATCGACACCGACCCGAACCAGCACCTGGTCGTCGCCGAGCGCGCCGGCCGGACCATCGGCACCCTCCAGCTGACCGTCGTCCCCGGCCTCTCCCGCAAGGGCTCCACCCGGACGATCATCGAGGCGGTCCGGATCCACGCCGACGAGCGTGGCAGCGGCCTCGGCACCGAACTGATCCGGTGGGCGGTCGACCGTTCCCGCGAACTCGGAGCCGACCTCGTCCAGCTCACCTCGGACGCGACCCGCACCGACGCCCACCGGTTCTACGAGCGCCTCGGATTCGTCGGCTCGCACCTCGGCTTCAAACTCGCGCTGTAACCGGGGGGCGTGCCGTGACCCCGGCGCGCAACCGATTCCGGCATGCACCCGATTCCGGTGGGTTGCCGTTCCGGGAAACGCAGAACTCCGGGAAACGCAAAGAACCCCCACCCGGGATCCGGGTGGGGGTTCTCTGTGAATGATTGTTCGGCGGCGTCCTACTCTCCCACAGGGTCCCCCCTGCAGTACCATCGGCGCTGTGAGGCTTAGCTTCCGGGT
>NZ_JBHJUK010000156.1:0-18831 GCF_042266225.1 Kitasatospora sp. NPDC056181 | reverse complement strand
ACCGCCCTCGGCTGCACCTCCGTCCACCGCCGGGACTCCGACAGCGCCTACCAACTCCACAACGGCGAACCGGTGTTCCCGATCCACCACGAACTTCTCTCACTCGGCAAACGAGCCGCCGACGCGATCCCCGGCGTCACGCACAACACGCTCGACCCGGTGCACGCCGAGAAGCCGGTCGCCCTGGTGGGCAGCTCCTTCGTCGGTGAACTCTCCGTCGACATCGGCGAGATCAGGGCACTCGACCCCGCCCTCCACTACGAGGTCGTGGGCCTCTGGGCGCCGACCGGGGCGTCGGAGGCGGAGAGGCGGGACCTGGTGGACGAATCGTTCACCGGCGCCGGCACCGAGCCGTTCACCGCCGACCGGTCGGTGCTGGACCTTCCGGACATCTGGCGGGTGGACATGTGCAACCTCGGCCTCGACCACGAGGTGTACGAGCGCGTCCCACTGCCGCCGGCGACGGACACCATCGGCAGCGACTACTTCCTCCTCCACGTGGTCCGCGACGCCACGCTCCCCGGCGTCGTCCACAACCGCAACATCGTGAACTACTACACCCCCGAGCGGCGGACCGGCCCCGGCTTCACCGCCTACCAGCTGCGGTTCATTAAGTTCCTGCTGTCGATGCTCTACCTCTACCCGGTCTACTCCGACATGGAGGAGGCGCTCGGCGACCTGCTGGACGAGGAGCACCGCGTCCGGGCAGACGTGATCCTCGACTCCGTCCGGCGCAGCACCGGCACCGACCGCGCCGAGAACCACCGCCGCCTGGACGTCCTCGACCGCAGCTACCGGCAACTCGGCGGGAAGTACGCCGAGTTCGCGGAGTACCTGGCACCCCGGCGCGAACGACTGCTGGACGAGGCACAGGCCGACGCCGACTCCTTCGCCCGGCTGATCGAGGCCTGGGGCCCGCTGGTCGAGGCCGCGCGCGTGACCGGAGCCCCCGCCGGACGAAGCGGCGCCGTCGACGGCCCGCACGAGTACCGGTAGCCGGGGCGAGCCGGAAGGAAGTCACTGACGATGCATCAGAACCAAGCCCTGCGCGCCGCCCTGGCGTCGGCCGACGACGACCGGATCTTCTACGACCTGGACGGGATCGCGGGCCAGTACGCGACACTGCTGGGCGAACTTCCCGGCATTGCCGTCCGGTTCGCCATGAAGGCGTGCCCGGTCGACGAGGTGCTCGCCCGCCTGGCCGAGCTGGGTGCCGGCTGCGACGCGGCCAGCCCGTACGAGATCGGGCAGGCGCTGCGGGCCGGCGTGCCGGCCGGGCGGATCCACTACGGCAACACCATCAAGTCCGACCGGAACATCGCCGAGGCCTACCGGCTCGGCGTCCGGGACTTCGCGACCGACAGCCTGGCGGACGTGGCGGCGCTGGCCGTCCACGCCCCCGGCGCCCGGGTGTTCTGCCGGCTCGCGACCACCGGCGAGGGGGCGCTCTGGGGTCTCAGCCGGAAGTTCGGCTGCTCGGCCGAGGACGCCGTCCTCGTCCTGGAGGCGGCACGGGCAGCGGGGCTGACCCCGTCCGGCCTCTCCGTCCACGTCGGCTCGCAGCAGATGACCTCCGGGGCCTGGCGGAGCGCGCTGGACGAACTGGCCGCCCTGATCGAGACCTTGAACGGCCGGGGAATCCTGCTGGACCACGTCAACCTGGGCGGCGGTCTGCCCGCCCTCGGTGTCCTCGACAAGCGGGGGCAGCCGCTGGACCCGCCGCTGGACAAGATGTTCGCCGTGATCCGGGAGGGCATGCAGCACCTGCGGGAGGTGTCGGCCTCACCGCTGGAGTTCCTGCTGGAGCCGGGCCGCCACCTGGTCGCCGACCACGGCGCCATCCGGGCCCACGTCTCCCGCCTGTCCGCGCGCCGGCAGCTCTCCGGGGAGCGGGAGCACTGGCTCTACCTGAGCTGCGGCAAGTTCAACGGCCTGTACGAGATGGACGAGTTGCAGTACCGGCTGGAGTTCCCCACGCACCCGGACGGGCACCGCGTCCACGCCGTCGTCGCAGGCCCGACCTGTGACAGCGACGACGCCTACGCCCACGAGGACGGCCTGGTCCGGGTGCCGGCCGCCGCGGCCTCGGGGGACCCGGTCTGGATCTTCTCCTGCGGCGCGTACGCCACGGCCTACACGACCCAGGGCTTCAACGGCTTCCAGCCGCTTCCGTACACCTGCATCCGCGGCGGCGACGCCTCGACGGGAGGTTCCGAGTAGATGTCCGACGAGATCCGCATCCGCCGGCTGGCCGCCGGCGACTGGGACGGTGTGGTCGCGCTGGAGGAGCGCGCCTACGCCGCGAGCGGCCTGTCCGAGGGCCGGGCCGCCCTGGAGTCCCGGGGCCGTGCCTCGCCCGGCTCGTGCTTCGCGCTGGAGTACCGGGGGCGGTTCGGCGGCTACCTGCTCGCCCTGCCGTACCCGCTGTACCGGTGCCCGGACCTGAGCCGGTCGGAGGATCAGGATCGGGAGCCGGAGCGGGAACAGGAACGGGTGCGGGAGCAGGTGCGGGAGCGGGAGCGGGAGCAGGTGCGGGCCGGGACGAACATGCACGCACACGACCTCGTCATCGCCGAGGAGTTGCGCGGCCGCGGGCTGGCCCCGCTGATGCTGGACCACCTCGCCGGGACCGCACGGGCCCAGGGGTACGCCACCATCTCGCTGGTGGCCGTCCGGGGCAGCGAGGTCCTCTGGGCCCCGCTCGGATACCGGGCCAACCCCGAGGTCGTGCTCCCGGAGAGTTACGGCGACCGCGCGCTCTACATGTCGATGCCCCTCGGGCCCCGCCCGGGGACGGCCCGCGCCGCCGCCCCCGTGACGGCCCCCGCCACCGTCCCGGCCGGGACCACCGGGCACACCAACGACCCGCTGGCCGGGTCACCACCGAGAGTCGAAGTGGGCTGATGCACATGTTCCGCGTTCGCGATGACTACCGCCGGGCACAACTGGCCATCGCCGCACTGTTCCTCTTCCTCGGCTTCCAGTACGCGACCTGGGTCTCCCGCCTTCCGGCGCTCCGTACCCGGCTCGACCTGAGCGAGGCCCGGATCGGCCTGCTGCTGATGGTCTGCGGCGTGGGCGCCGCCGTCTCCTTCCCGCTCGTCGCGGTCCTGATGAGGCGACTGGGCTCCCGCGTGCTGGCCTCCGTCTCGGCGCTGGCGCTCGGCGCCGTCCTGCTCGCCCTCTCCGTGGTGCCGAACTACCCGGTCGCCCTGCTGGTCCTGTTCTGCGACGGCGTCGCCGTCGGCTGCCTGAACGTCGCGATGAACGCGCAGGGCGCGGCGCTGGAGGTCCGGTTCGAGCGGACCTCCATGTCCCGGCTGCACGCGACGTTCAGCGGCGGTTCGCTGCTGGCCGCGCTGCTCGCCTCGGGCGTCAACGCGTTCACCACGACACTCGCCGTCCACTTCGGCCTGGCGACCGTGCTGCTGGTCCTGGTGCTCGGCCTCGCCCAGCCGGGACTGCTCCGCGAGGAGCGGCCCGCGGGGGAGACCGCCGGGGCATCCACGGGGGAATCCGCGCAGGGCTCGGCACACGACACCGCGCAGGACACCGCGGACAAGCCTGCGGAGGATACGGAGGATGCGGAGGGTGCGGAGGGTGCGGAGGAGAAGCGCCGCAGGTTCTCCCTCCCCTCCCGGGTGACGATCTGGATGGGCCTCGCCATGGTGTTCGGCACCGTCACCGAGGGTGCGATGAACGACTGGTCGGCGCTCTACCTCAAGGACGTCGTGCATGCCGCGCCGTCGCTGGCGCCGATGGGCATCGCGGTCGTCTCGGTGATGATGGTGCTGGCCCGGATCTTCGCCGACGGCTGGCGCACCCGCATCGGCGACGGCCGGATCGTGCGGGCCGGCAGCGTGCTGGCCGGGGCCGGCCTGGCGCTCGCCCTGCTGGTCGGCGGCCTGGTGCCGACGCTCATCGGCTTCGCCTGCGTCGGCGTGGGCATCGCCGCCGTGACCCCCTGCGTGTACGTGGCGGCGGCGCGGCAGGGCTCCGACGCGCTGTCCCTGGTCGCCGCCATGGGCACCACCGGCCTGCTGGCCGGCCCGGCCGTGATCGGCTTCATCGCCAACGCCGGCAGCCTGACCTGGGGCATGGGCGCGGTCGCCGCCTCGGCGGTGATCGTCTCGCTCTGCGCCACCCAGATCCGCTGGCCCGCGGTCAAGGACTCGACGCTCAAGGACTCGACGGCCAAGCACTCGACGACCAAGGACTCCACGACCAAGGAAGCCGCGGTCGACGAGGCAAAGGTCAACGAGGCTACGGCCGAGCAGCCCGCGGTCACGGAAGCCCTCACCGAGGCCTGAACCGTCCGCCCCGCCCGACGGGCCCCGCCCCCGCCCGATGGGCCTCGCCGGGCGGGCCTCGCCGGGCGGGGCCCATCCGCCGAGGCCCACCCGGCGGAGCCCATCGGCATCCCCGGTCGGCCCGAAACGCGCTGGAAGCACCCCCGCCCCGCTGGCTAGGGTCGGGGGATGACCACTCGTACCTTCCGCATCATGGTCCGCGGCGTCTTCGACGGACTCACCGCCGACCAGCGCGCCGAACTCGACGCCCGCGCCGACGAGCACAGCATCCTGCGCGCGGCCTTCACCCCCGAGGGCCACCTCAGCTACGACCTCACCGCGCGTGCCGCCTTCACCTTCCGCTTCCTCGACTCCGGCGAGGCGGAGGAGGACGTCCTGGACGCGACCGAACGCGCCGAGGAGGCCGCGAAGGCCTGGCTCGCCGGGCACGGCTACGGCTACAAGAACCTCCGCTCGCAGGCCGAGGACCTCTCCCAGGCCGCACTCGGCAAGCGGCAGCGCCGCGCCGCCGCCCGCACCGACTGACCTCGTTCCCCCACCCCCTCCCCCTCCGCCGTCCTTGACTGCTCAGCCCGCTGATATGGTTGAGTAGTCAAGGAGGTGGCAAGTGAGTGAGACCCTGGACGCGTCCCTGCGCCTGCTGCGCGCACAGGCAGCGCTGGTGAAGCGGTTCGACGCGGCCCTGAGCGGCCTGCACGGCGTGAGCCTGGCCGACTTCACCCTGCTGCTCCGCCTCGGGCAGGCCCCCGGCGGCCGGCTGCGCCGGGTCGACCTCGCCGAAACGCTCGGCCTGACCGCCTCCGGCGTCACCCGCGGACTGGCGCCGCTGGAGCGGATCGGTCTGGTGACACGCGAGTCGGACGCGCGGGACGCCCGGGTCGCCTACGCCTCGCTCACCGCCACCGGCCGCGAGCGGCTCAGCGACATGCTCACCACCGCCCGCCAGGTCGCCGACGAGGTGTTCGCCGCACCGCGGTGGAGCCCGCAGGACGTCGCCCTGCTCTCCGAGCTGACCACCCGCCTCGGCGGCACCGGCCTCGACGGCACCCGCCCCGACAGCCGCCCCGGCGGCAGCGGCCGCGCCGGAACCCCGCGCCCGTAGCCACGCCGAGCCCCTCCTCACCCTGACCGGATCGTTCCGCTCCCGGCCCCGATGGTGTCTTCAGGCGCGCGTCCGTACCGGCCATGATCGAGGCATGAACAGCGCACTCGTCGTCATCGACGTCCAGGAGTCCTTCCGCCAACGGGAGAACTGGGCGGCCGTGTCCAACCCCGACATCGTCGCCCAGGTGAACCGCCTGGTCGAGTACACCCGTGCCAACGGCGACCTCGTCGTCTGGGTCCTGCACGCCGAACCGGGCACCGGCAACCTCTTCGACCCCGCCGTCGGACACGTCCGCCTGATCGAGGGCCTCACCCCCGCCGCCGACGAGCCCGTCATCACCAAGACCTCGCACAACGCCTTCACCACCACCAACCTCCAGCAGCTGTTCACCGAGCGTGGCATCCGCGAGGTGGTCGTCAGCGGCATCCGCACCGAGCAGTGCTGCGAGACCACCACCCGGGTCGCCGCCGACCTCGGGTACCAGGTCGTCTTCGTCACCGACGCGACCGCCACCCACCCCATCGAGCACCGCGACGCCCCGCCCGGGCGCAGCCTGGAGGAGATCCTCGCCGACCCGCGCACGCTCTCCACGGACGAGATCGTCTCCCGCACCGAGTACGCTCTGGCCGGGCGGTTCGCCCGGGTCACCAGCGTCGAGGAGCTGACCGGATCGTGACACGTGTCGTCTTCCTGCTCGTGCCGCAGCTGCACCTGCTCGACCTCGCCGGGCCCGCCCAGGTCTTCTCCACCGCGGCCGACCACGGCCTCGGGTACGAGATCGGGTACGTGGCCGAGCAGGAGGACGTCCCCACCGCCCAGGGCCTCGCGCTCCGGGCCTCCACCACGTGGCCGGAGCTGACCGCCGACGACCTGCTCGTCATCCCCGGCTGGCGTTCCCCCGTCCTGCGGGCCAACGGCGAACTGACATCGGCCACCCTGGCCCGCCTGGCCGCGCACCACGCGGCGGGCGGCACGGTCGCCAGCGTCTGCGCGGGCGCCGACGCCCTCGGCCGCGCCGGGCTGCTGGACGGCCGCCGCTGTACCACCCACCACGACGTGCAGGACGAACTCGCCCTGCGCCACCCGCGGGCGACCGTCGTCCGCGACGTGCTGTACGTGGTGGACGACCGCGTGGTCACCTCGGCCGGCATCGCCAGCGGCATCGACCTCGCCCTGCACCTCGTCGCCGTCCGGCACGGTCCCGCGGCGGCGGCCCGGATCGCCCGCGACATGGTCGTCTACGCCCGGCGCAACGGCGACGAGCAGCAGACCAGCGCCATGCTCCGGCACCGCGCCCACCTGGTCGACGCCGTGCACCGGGTGCAGGACCTCATCGACGCCCGCTTCACCACCCGGCTCGGCCTCACCGACCTCGCCGCGGCCTCCGGCGTCAGCGAGCGGACCCTCACCCGCCACTTCACCGAGGCCACCGGGCTCACTCCGCTCCGCTACCAGCAGGAACTCCGCGTCGAGCGCGCCGAACACCTCATCGCCCACGGCGCCACCGCCGAATCCGCCGCCCGGGCCGTCGGTTTCCAGGACGCCCGGATGCTCCGCCGCCTCCGCGCCCGCGGCTGACACGCCGACGACCCTGCACCCCTGCGCCCCACCACCTCCGGAGCCCCCGCGCCCGTCCCGCCCCAGCCCCCGGCCCCGGCCCCGGCCCCCGACCCCAGCCCCCAGCCCCCAGCCCCCAGCCCCCGGCACCCGGCACCCGCCCGAGCCGGTCGGGCGGCATCCCCCGACCGGCTCCCCGATTCCGTCCGACGGTGCGAGAATGCACACGACACCAGGTCAACCACACACCGGGGCGGATCCTTTGAGCGCAGAGATCGCCGAACTCCTGACCCAGGCCGGCCCGTACCTGACGGGCGCCCTCGGCGCCTACGGCACCGCCGTCCTCACCCGCGCCGAGGACGCCGCCGCCGACGCGACCGCCAACGCCGGCCGACGCCTGCTCCAACGCGTCTGGCGCCGCGGCGACGCCGCCCAACGCGCCGAACTGGAAGCGGTGGTCGTGGATGCGGAGGAGGATCCGGACGCCGTCGCCTCGGCGCTGCGCCTCCACCTCCGGCGCGCCCTCCGCGAGGACCCCGAACTCCGCCGCGACCTCGCCGAACTCGTCGCCGCCCAGCCGGCAACCACGATCAACATCACCGCCAGCGGCGAACGTTCGATCGCGGCCCACACCATCCGCACCGCCATCACCGGCGACGGGCACCGCACCGACTCGTGACCGGCCCCACCCCAGCGTCCAGCCCCACCCCGGCGACCTACCCCACCCCGGCGACCGCCACCGCCACGGGCCCGCGCTCGATCGCCGCCGGGTCCATCGGCACCGCCATCACCGGCAACGTCGTCCTGGCCGCCGACGCGCTCACCTCCGCCCGCGACACACCGGCCCCGCCCGGCACCAACAACCTCGGCCCGCGACCGCTCTGCGTCGGCCGCGAGGACGAACTCGCCTGGCTGCGGCGCGTGCTGGCCGCCGACGGCAGCTCCGCCGTCACGCAGGCGCCGGCGGTCCACGGGCTCGGCGGCATCGGCAAGACGACCCTCGCGCTGCACTACGCCCACTGCCACCGCGGCGACTACGCCCTCACCTGGTGGGTCAACGCCGAGTCCCCGGCCCGCCTGGAACAGTCCCTCACCGCGCTGACCGCACGGCTCGCCCCCAGCTGGGCCGCCGGGGCCACCGAGCCGGAACAGGTCTCCTGGGCTCTCAACTGGCTCCAATGGCACCATGGTTGGCTCGTCATCCTGGACAACGCCGAGGACCCTCGCGACCTGCACCCCTACCTCGGCTCGCTCACCGGCGGACACCTCCTCATCACCACCCGCCGCGCCGTCGGCTGGCCACGCGGCATCCCCACCCGCGCGCTCGGCACCCTCGCCCCGGACGAGGCCGCCACCCTCCTCTGCGACCACGCCCTCCAGGGCGCCCCGCCCACCCCGCGCCAACTCCTGGACGCCCGAGCCCTCGCGGCCGACCTCGGGCACCTCCCGCTCGCCCTGGACCAGGCCGGTGCCTACCTGGCGCAGAACCGCACGATCTCCATCGAGGCGTACCGGCGCAGGCTGGGCACCAAGCTCGACAAGGCCGCCGAAGGCATCGACGCCGAGCGGACCATCGCACGCGTCTGGACCCAGACCCTCGCGACGCTCACCACCCGCGACCCCCTCGCGATCACCGTCCTGCGCACGCTCGCCTGGCTCGCCCCCGACGACGTCCCCGTCTCCCTGCTCCAGCAGCTGGACGACGGGGACGACTCCCTCGCCGAGGCCCTGGGCACCCTCGGCAGCTACAGCATGGTCGCCCTCACCCCCGACAGCGTCTCCCTCCACCGCCTCCTCCAGACGGTCCTGCGCGGCTCCGGCGGCAACCCCGGCCGCTCCCGGGCCGAACACGTCCTCACCGCCGCGTTCGACGCCCTCCCCGAGCCGCCCGAGTACCTCCCGGCCCCCGCCTGGGACGCCCTCGTCCCCCACCTCATCGCTCTCGCCGCCACCACCCCGCCCGACCACCACGACGATCCGGCCGCCGAGCACTACGGCACCGCCGCGCGGTACCTCAACCGCCGCGGCCACAACGCCCGCACCATCGCCCTGCGCGAAGCCCATCTCGCACACCACGAGCGGACCTTGGGGAACACGCACCCCGACACCCTGCTCGTCCGGGGCGACCTCGCCTACGCCTACGAGGTCGCCGGCGACCTCGCACGCGCCATCGCCCTGTCCGAAGCCGTCCTCACCCAGCACGAACAGACGCTCGGCGACACCGACCCCCGCACCCTGATCGCCCGCACCGACCTCGCCTACGCCTACCGGACGGCGGGCAACCTCGCGCGCGCCATCCCCCTCCTCCGGACGACCCTCGCCCAACGCGAACAGGCCCTCGGTGACACCCACCCCCAGACCCTGAACAGCCGCACCGACCTCGCCCACGCGTACCGGATGGCAGGCAACCTCGAACGCGCCACCGCCCTGTACGAATCGATCCTCGCCCAGCGCGGACAAACCCTCGGTGAGACCCACCCCCAGACCCTGAACAGCCGCAGCGACCTCGCCTACGTCCACCGGGCCGCGGGCAACCTCGCGCGCGCCATCCCCCTCTTCCGGACGACCCTCGCCCAACGCGAACAGACCCTCGGCGACACCCACCGCGACACGCTGAGCAGCCGCAACGACCTCGCCCAGGCCTACCAGGCAGCGGGCGACGTCGAGCGCGCCACCGCCCTGTTCGAGGCGACCCTCGCCCAACGCGCGCAGGTCCTCGGCGACTCCCACCCCGACACCCTGCGCAGCCGCGAGAACCTCGCCTACGCCTACGCCGCGGCGGGCGACACCGAGCGCGCCACCGCCCTGTTCGAAGCCACCCTCGCCCAACACGAACAGGTCCTCGGCGACTCCCACCCCGACACCCTGCGCAGCCGCAACAGCCTCGCCTACGCCTACCGGAGTGCGGGCGACCTCGAACGCGCCACCGCCCTCTACGAAACGACCCTCGCCCAACGCGAGCAGGTCCTCGGCGACACCCACCCGGACACCCTCAACGGCCGCAGCGACCTCGCCCACGCCTACCAACTCGCCGGAGACCTCGAACGCGCCATCCCCCTCTACGAAACCACCCTCACCCAACGCGAACAGACCCTCGGCCACACCCACCCCGACACCGAGCGCAGCCGCCGGTACCTCACCCGGGCCCGCGCCGCACTCGCCAGGCGTCATCGCCGCCGTTGAGCCGCCCCACCGCGTCCCACGTGCCACCCCAGCACCACCCCCGCCAGCCCCACCAGCACCCCGCACACGCCGAGCCACCCCGCCCCGCCGCCTCCGCCGCAGGCCCCGTACACCCGGGCACCCGCCGTGGAGCCGATGCTCCCGCCGATGTACGCGCACGTCATGTACGCCGTGTTCAGCCGGCTGCGCGCCTCCCCCGGCAGCGTGTAGATCCGCACCTGGTTGGCGACCATCCCCGACTGCATGCCGACGTCGAGCAGCAGCGTCCCCGCCACCAGCGCCGTCAGTCCCACCGCACCGCCGAGTGCGCCCAGGGCCAGTACGCCGCCGGCCCCCACGACCGCCACCAGGCAGACCAGGTTCACCGTGTCCGACCCCAGCCGGTCCACCCACCGGCCCGCGACCGGCGTGCAGAACATCGTCGCGGCGTTGACGAGGGCGAGCGCCCCCACCGCCCCGGCGCCCAGCCCGTACGCCGGCCCGGTGAGCAGCAGGGCGACGCCCGTCCAGACCGCCGAGAAGCCCGCGAACACCGCCGCCTGGTACGCGGCCGAGCGCCGCAGCTCCGGTTCGCGCCGCAGCAGCCGCAGCGGTTCCGCCAGCAGCGCCGGGTACCGGTCGCCGGACGGCGGAACGGTCGTCGGCACCACCCGTGCCACCACGACCGCCGCGACGCCCGTCAGCACCGCCGCCCCGGCGTAGACGGCCCGCCAGCCCGCCCCCTCACCGACGACCCCGCCCAGCACCCGGGAGAGCAGCATCCCCCCGAGCGACCCGCTGAGCAGCGTGCCGCCGACCACCCCGCGCCGCCGCGCGTCCACCAGCCCGGCGGCCATCGGCCCCACCACCGGGGCGGCCACCGTCGTCACGCCGACGACCGCGCTCGCACCCACGAGCACCGGCAGTGAGGGCGCCACCGCGGCCGCGAGCAGGGCGACGCCGCTCGCGCCCAGCAGCGCCACGAGCAGCGTCCTCGCCCGGACGCGGTCCCCCAGGGGCACCACCAGGAAGATCCCGGCCGCGTAGCCGACCTGGACCGCCGTCACGACCGCCGAGGCCGAGTCGGCCGACACCCCGAAGCCCTCGCCCACCAGCGGCACGAGCGCCTGCGGGAAGTACACGTTGCCGACGGCGACCCCGCACACCACCGCCAGCACCCACACCAGCGCCGTGCCCCGGCCGTCGGCCCCCGCCGCGGGGCGAGCCGTGCAGGGGTCGGGCGCACTCCGTCGTCCACCGATCTGTTCCACTGTCACGCGGCGAAGTCCACGGCACTGCCGACCGGTTGCCAACCGATGTAGCGTTCCGCTTAATGATCAGCATCCTCCTCGACGTCGAGGACCTGGCCGACACCCGGTTCGCCATCTCACCGCTCCAGGAGGCGATGGGCAGCCTCTGGGTGCTGCGCGACCCGGGCCGGTACCCGCTGCACCGGCCGTGGGCCCGGTCGGTGCTCGGCCGGCTCGATCCGCGGGACACCCGGCTGCTGCTCGCGCTGGTCGGCGAAAGCCTCGCACTGCCCGACTTCCTGACGCCGCGGCCGAGGAGCGCGGCCCCGACCGTGGAGGAGGAGCTGGCGACCGTCCGCCGTACGCCCGCGTACGTGGTCCACCGCGACCTGCTGGCGGCGCACGCGCCCGGGCGGGTGCCCGCCGCCCTGCGCGCCGCGACGGAGCCCGGGACGGCCGCTGCCGCACTCGGCCTCCTGGAGACGCTCTGCGAACTCCTCCAGCGCTACTGGGATCTCGCCTTCCGGCCGGTCTGGCCGCAGATGCGGCTGGTACTGGAGGCCGACATCACCTACCGCGCACGCCAGTTGGCCGGCGGCGGGGCACGGCGGCTCTTCTCCGACCTGCACCCGAACGTCCGCTGGCACGACGGCGGGCTGCACATCCACCGGGTGAGCCTCCGGCACCAGGTCGCCGCGGCCGGGCGGGGGTTACCGCTCATGCCCTCGCTGTTCGCGTACAAGCCCGTCTCACCGATGGACCCGGGCGAGCCGCCGATGCTGGCCTATCCGAGCCGGGGCATCGCCACGCTGTGGACCCCGGCCGGCGAGGCGCCGACCGGGGGAGCACCGGCCGGCCCGGGACCCGGTGGGGGACCGGACACCGGCTCCGCACTCGCCGGCCTGATCGGCGCCGCCCGGGCCCGGCTGCTCCGGCTCCTCGGCGAGCCGTCGACCACGGCCGAGCTCGCCCGCCGCTGCGCGGTGACACCGAGCGCCGTCTCCCAGCACCTGCGCGCGCTGCACGCGGCGGGCCTGGTCACCCGGACGCGCGACGGCAGGCACGTGCTCTACCACCGCAGCCCGCTCGGCGACCAGCTCACCACCCACCGGCCCGCCCGGTGACTGCCCGGGGCCCGATGCCGGTGACTTCGGCCGGCTCTCGTTGCGGCCCACACCGCCCTCGTGCCGCCTCGTGCCCGCAGACCCTAGCGCCGCCGGCAGCGGGTTCCCCCGCAGGGCGCCGGTCGGCGCTGCAGCAGACCCATCGCGACGCCGCCGGCGCCCGCGAGCAGTTCCAGCACTGTGGTGGTGGGGACCTTGGCCACGGTCATGGCCGAGGCGAGGACCAGGATGACGACCAGCACGACCTGGTCGGCCGGCCGGAATCGGCGGCCCAGCGGCGCAGGGGCGGACGGCGGAGTCGGACGGTGGTGCGAACGAGTCATGACGGCCCTCGGGTGTTCGGGTGGCGGAATCGGCACCGCCAGGCAGTGGGCGGCAGGCCGCGAACGGCGGCGGATGCCGGAGGGACAGGCCGCGAACGGCGGCGGATGCCGGAGGGACAGGCCGCGAACGGCGGCGGATGCCGGTGGGGGGACGACCCCGGGGCGGGCTCACCCGCCGGTGCGGCCCAGCAGGTCCGCCACGGTCTGCGCGCGGCGCAGCGTTGCGAAGCGCACGGTCCCGTCGGCCGCCACGGTGGCCCCGTGCACGGCGGGCTCCAGCAGGCTGTTGTAGGAGAAGGGGGTGGAGGTGTAGTAGGCCCCGGTGTCCAGCAGCGCGACCAGGTCCCCCGGCTCCAGCATCGGCAGCGGCCGGGCCTCGGCGACCAGGTCCCCGGCGAAGCAGGCCGGGCCGGCCACGTCCTGCTCGACCGGCTCCCCGTGCTTCGCCGCCCCGGTGGCGTCGTGCGCGGTGACCCGAATCGGCCAGGAGTCCGGTGCGAAGACCGTCCGGGTGGCCACCTGCACCCCGGCGAAGGTGATCGCGATCGCCCGCCCGCCGGAGGTCTTGGTGTACTCCACGTAGGCGGCGGTGAAGCCGTTCTTGGCCAGCACGGAACGGCCGAACTCGGTCACCAGCTGGAACTCGCCGGAGAACAGGTCGGGCGCGTGCGCCCGCAGCCGCTCGACGTACTCCTGATAGCCGGAGGTCGCCCGGTCGTCGGCGAAGTTGACCGGCAGGCCGCCGCCGATGTCCAGGCCCACCACCTGACGGCGGCCCAGCTCGCTGTTGATCTTCCGGGCGAGGGCGACGGTCGCGGCGACCCCCTGCGCCATCAGGTCCAGCGGGCAGCCCTGGCTGCCGACGTGGCAGTGCAGCCAGGTGAGCCAGGGCCGGTCCCGGAAGGCCTCGACCAGCCGCTCGGTGTTGCCGTCGTCGGCCGGCGCGATGCCGAACTTGGAGGTCGCGGTGGCGGTGCTCATCGCCCCGATGACGCCGGCGCCTGTCTGCGGGTTGACCCGCACCCCGATCCTGGACCGGGTCGGCCGGGCCTGCAGGGTCGGCCGGGTCGTCAGCAGTTCGTCGATCCGGGCCAGTTCCTGCCAGCTGTCGACGTTGACCGCCACCCCGAGCTCCAGTGCCTGCGCCAGTTCGCGGCGGGTCTTGGCCGGGGAGTCGAAGACGATCTGCGCGGGCTCGAACCCGGCCGCGAGCGCCTGGGCGAACTCACCGGGGCTGGCCACCTCGCAGCCCATTCCCAGGCCGCGCAGCCGCGCCAGCACCGGGACCAGGCTGTTGGCCTTGGCCGCGAACGCGTGCAGCACCTCGACCGAGCCGGGGAAGGCGCGGTGCAGCGAGTCGACGGTCGCCGCCACGGCGTCCAGGTCGAGGAAGCCCGCGAGTTGCGCGTTCTCGGGGTCCAGCAGCCCGTCGCGGACCGCCGCGCGGAGGATGAGCTCACGCCGCTCGGGGCTGTGCAGGGCCGTCAGCTGATGGTTCGCCATGGGGCGGACTCCGTCCGGTCGTCTCGGTCGCACGGCCACGGGTGATCCGGTGTGCCGTACGACCAGACTGCCCGCCGGCCGGTGAGCACGTCTTCATCCCGCGACCCGGGTTTCCGGGGGCGCGTTCGCGCCCGCCGACGACGGGCCGGGGCGGCAGCCGCCCGCTCGTGCGGCGTGCCGAGGACCGGCGGGCGGTTACGTGCCGCCGGGTGCGGCGCTGCCGCGCCCCGCCCGTCTTCGTGCCGCACGACGAAGGAACGGCGCCGTCCTCGCGCGGGACGACGAACTCAGCCCTCGTCGGCCACCGCGCGTCTGAGCAACAGCAGTTGGAGCCTCGCCAGCAGCCGGGCGTCGGCATCGTCCAGGTCGATGCCGCTCTCCCGTACCACCGTGTGGTCCAGGCGGTAGGCGAAGGTGGCGCCGGGCACGCCCAGGGCCTTCGCAGCCTTGGCCTTCTCCCCCGGTTGGTCCAGGAAGGCGTCCAGGGTCTCGACCAGCGGCACGTCGCCTTTGCGCGTGGACGTCAGCAGCCGGGTGACCGGTGTCTCCACCGGCAGTTGTCCCGCAGCCCGCAGCGCGTCCGCGAAGTGCAGCAGCGCCACGGCGTCGGCGACCTCCTCGACCCGGGCGAAGTCCTGCGGCTTGCGGCCGAACAGCAGGCCGCCCAGCGCCAGGTCGGCCGTCCGGCGGGAGTCGGGCGCCCCGTCGAGGCGCTCCTGCACCTCGCCGATGCCGACCCGCACCCGCAGCCCCAGCTGCCGCGCCAACTCGCCGGCCAGCGACTTGGCGAGCAGCCTCACCTGCTCCCGGGCCTGGGCCGGGTCCTTCGCCAGCCCGCCCAGCAGCACCAGGACGCCCCTGCCCGAGGGCACCACCACCGACACCTCGCCACGCCCGGCGCAGTGCCGGAACGCCGCCTCGACCAGCCGGCCGCGCGCCTGGACGTCCTGCGGGCCGCCCGATCCGGCGCCGACCGACAGCACCGCGCACCGCTGCGCCATCGGCAGCCCGGTCCGCGCCGCCAGGAGTTCGGCGGACCCCTGGCCGTCGAGCAGCACCCGGACCGCCTCCAGCAGCAGCTGGTCCTGCCCTTCCCGGCGCGCCCGGTCGTGCAGCAGATGGGCGGCGGCCGCCCGCGCCGCGGCGCGCAGGGCCTCGCGGTTGGCCGGCGTGTCCAGGGGCCGGTTCCCCTCCGCCGCCACCCAGATCGAGCCCAGCGGGATGCCGCCCGCCCGGACCAGCACGATCAGCCGCTCGGGGGCCTCTCCCTGGGCCTTGCGGTAGAGCACCTTGTCCGAGCGCAGCAGGTCGCGGTCGAAGCCGGCGTTCCTCATGTCGTCGCGCCGGCTCGCCGGCGGCTTCTGACCCAGGATGGTCCAGATCCGGACCCAGTCCACGTCCTGGCCGACGGGTGAGTAGGCGAGCACGTTGAAAGCCATGTCCTCGATCGTCACCGAGCCGCCGACCTGGAGCGCGATCGTCTTGGCCAGCCCGGGCAGGTCACCCAGCGGCACACCGGCGATCCTCGGCTCCGGCTCCACCGACAGCCCCGCGTGCAGGATCCCGATCACGGTCGGCCAGTCGGTCCACCGGCTGCGGAAGAGCACGGCCGTCCCCGCCTCGGCGGCGGCGCCGGCCAGCGCCTCGTTCCCGGAGCCCGTCTCCACCGGGCGGAACAGCACCCCCGCCACGCCCGCCTCCCCCGCCCTGCGGACCAGGGCGACCGCCTCCTCGGTGTGCGGATCGACCCCGACCGCGACGAGCAGGTCGCCCTGCGACGCCGGCGGCTCCAGCTCGTCGAGCACGACCAGCCGGCTCACCGGCCGGTCCACGGCCCCTGCCGCGAAACCCGGTACGACGAAGTCTCCCGCCCGCGTCAGCAGGCTCAGCAGGGTCTGCCTCGACCCGGGCCGATCCGCCTGCTCCCCCTCGGACATGGGCAGCACCTCCCCAGGGCGCCTGCGCCACAACCGACCCTGCGTCAACTCGGGCCAGGCATCCCACGATTCGCACAGCGTAGTGCCGCTCCCGGACCGCGGACACGCTTTGCGGGAACCGACCGCCCCGGCAGACAGCCGTCCGCCCGGCCGATCGCCGACGACCCAGCGCTCGCCGGACGCGGGGCGAGCGCAGGACGGCCTACGAGTTCATCAACCAGTGGACGGGCCTGTGCCTGTCGGTGGACCCGGCCACCGCCTCCACCGCCGGCGGCAAGGTGACCCAGGACGCCTGCCCGGCGTAGCGGCCGGGCCCGCAGGCGGCCGGCTTCTGCCGCCGGCCTTCCGGGCGCGACGGGTCCGGCCGGTCCGACGGAGGTCGGACCGGCCGGACGGCCCGGTAGCCCCGGCCGCAGCGCGCCGCCACTGGTCGTGCCGCTGCCGGTACGGATCCTCCGCCTCCACCGGCCGCGGCAGCGACGGCCGCCCGGTCCGCAACTCCTCTGCGGCGTCCCTCCGTTCGCCCACGCGGCGGACCTCGGTCCGGCCGGTGCACGAAAATGCCGCGCACAACCCGGTCCCGCCGTGAACACTGCCCCCATGGACATTCCCGCTCCCGCCCTGTCGAGCGAGTTGCTCGGCTTCGCCGCCGACGCCCGGGTGCTGATCCTCAACTGCGACGACTTCGGCCTGGACGAGGACGTCAACGCCGCCGTGGTCGAGTGCGTCGAGCAGGGCGTCGCCAGCTCGTGCAGCGTGATGGTGCCCGCCCCGGCGGCGGCGGGTGCGCTGCAACTCCTGCGCGAGCGGCCGGAGATGCCCTTCGGCGTCCACCTGACGCTGGTCTGCGAGACGCCCCGCCGCCGCTGGGGGCCGGTGGCCCCGAGGGCCTCGGTCCCCTCGCTGCTGGACGAGGCCGGCGAGCTGTTCGCGCCGACGCCGGCCGGACGGGCCCGGCTGCTCGCCGGTGCCCGGACGGAGGAGGTCGAGCGTGAGTTCCGGGCCCAGATCGACGCCGTGTCCGACGCCGGACTCCACCCGACCCACCTCGACTTCCACTGCCTCGCCGACGCCGGCCGCGACGACCTCCTGGACCTCACCCTCGCCCTGGGCGCCGAGTACGGCCTGGCCGTCCGGGTCTGGCTGGCGCCCGGCCTCCGCACGGCCCGCCTCCGCGGCCTGCCGGTGGTCGACCACGGGTTCCTCGACAGCTTCTCGCTGCCCCTGGACGACAAGGCCGCCCACTACGCCCGCCTGCTCGCCGAACTCCCGCCCGGCCTCAGCGAATGGGCCGTCCACCCCGGCACCGGTGGACCGGACTCCCGCGCCACCGACGACGGTTGGCGCGTCCGCCGCGGCGACTACGAGTTCCTCACCTCGGGCCGGGCCCGTGAGCTGCTCGCCGAACACGGCATCACCGTGATCGACTACCGCCCGCTGCAAGCCCTCTGGCCCGGGCCCGCACAGGAAGCCGCCCTCCTCACCGCGCTCGCAGCGCCCGGACCACCCAGTCCAGAGCCTCCGCCGAACTCTCCGGCGCCGACCAGCCGTTGACCACCGCGAGCAGCCGCAGGTACCGCTCCCGCCGCGGGTCGGCCATCCGCTCCAACCGCGCCACCAGACCATCCACCCCGTCCACCCCGTCCACCCCGTCCACCGGCCGGACGCACCGCCGCACCATCGCGCCGACGATCTCCGCCGCCCGCGGGGAGCCTGGCCCGACCCCCTCCGCCACCGCCGGGCCGGCCAACTCCCGGACCACTGCCGCCAGATCGCGCCGCACGACCTGACCGCCCGCACCTGCCGGACCATTCGCGGCCGCCCGCCCGGCCACCTCGTCCTCGACCAGGCGGCGCAGCACGGAGCGGAACTCCGTGTCGCGCGACAACTCGGCCAACTCCAGCCACGCCACGACCTGTTCCGCCGTCGCATCGTCCGGCAGCTCGGGCGTCAGCGAGCGCCGGACCCCGGCGAGCCCGCCGTCCTCCCCGAACACCTCGTCCAGGAACTCCCCGATCAACCGGTGCCGTTCGTCCTCCGAGAGCTTCGCCAACCGGTGCATCAGATGCGTCTCCTCCTCGGTAGCCCCGCGCTGCGCCACCGCCGTCAGCACCGCCCGCCGCAGCCGCAGCACCCGGATCTGCACCCCCAGCGCATCGGCGTGCGCGGCGGCGGCCTCCGGCAGCGAGCGCTCCCGTTCCACCACCTGCCGGATCGCCGGCAGCCCGAGCCCGAGCTCGCGCAGTGTCCGTACCAGGTCCAGGCGTGCGACCGCGTCGACGTCGTACCGGCGGTGGCCTGCCGGGTTGCGGTCGGCCGGCGCCACCAGCCCCTGGTCGGAGTAGAACCGGACGGTCTTCACCGTCAGCCCGGTCCGCCGCGCCAGATCGCCGATCGAGTACAAGCTGTCGTCGTACAAGCTGTCGCCGTACGAGGTGTCGCCGTCCATGCCCACACTCTGCCGCCTCCCCCTACGGGAGGTGCAAGGGGAGCCGCGCGGGGAGCCGCCTGCTCGTCCTCGCCCTCGGTGTCGATGTGCGGCAGCACCCTGTCCAGCCAC
>NZ_JBHJUK010000155.1:0-18866 GCF_042266225.1 Kitasatospora sp. NPDC056181 | reverse complement strand
CCCGGGCGCGCGATCGCGGAGACTTCCCTGGCGCGGAGGGAGTCACCCCCCCCCCGCCCCCCCGCCGCCCCCGTACCGCGGCGGCGGGAGGGCCGGGGAACGGGCCGGCGAACGCCCGGGGGAAACCCTGGCGCGAGCACCCTCTCGGATCCTGTAGAGTTCTTCCTGTCGGAACGGGAACGCGAAGAGCGGGAACGGACCGGACAGATGGTGGGTGTAGCTCAGTTGGTAGAGCACCTGGTTGTGGTCCAGGTGGCCGCGGGTTCGAGTCCCGTCACTCACCCCAGAGCCTGAGGGGCCGATCTCTTCAAGAGATCGGCCCCTCAGGCGTTTTCGCGTTCCCCGCCCCCTTCCGTACGTCTCCTTCCGCGCATCCCGTTCCGGGCGGTTCCCCGGCGGTCCCGCGACATTCCTCCGCAAGAGATCTGCCGACGGGTCTGCCCCCAGAAGCTACTTGCCAGTAACATAGCTGCCATGACCACACCTTCGATCGGCCAGCTGCTCGACTCGACCGTGCCGATGGCACGCACCCTCAAGCTGGAGTACCTGGAGACGACGCCGGAGCGCGCCGTCCTCCGGCTGCCCGACCAGCCGGAGTACCACAACCACGTCGGCGGGCCGCACGCCGGAGCGATGTTCACGCTCGCCGAGTCCGCGAGCGGTTGCATCGTCCTGGGTGCCTTCAGCGACCAGCTCTCGCGGGCCGTGCCGCTCGCGGTCAGCGCCGAGATCGCGTACAAGAAGCTGGCCATGGGCGCCGTCACCGCCACCGCCGTGCTGGGCCGCCCGGCCTCGGAGATCGTCGCGGAGCTCGACAAGGGCGAGCGGCCGGAGTTCCCCGTCACCGTCGAGATCACCCGCGCCGACGGCGCTGTGACCGGCGTCATGACCGTCATCTGGACCCTGCGCCCCAACTCCTGACCGACTCCGGCTCCTGACCGTCCGCGGGGAAACCGGTCGCCGCGGCGCGCGACCGGTGGATCCATGACCCGCGATGATGACTGTCCGTGACGGCGACCGTGACCTCACGGCCCGTCCGCTCGTTCTCGATCCACGTGCGAGCCAATCACGCGAGCAAGGCCCCGGTTCCCGCCCGACGCGCCGTCGGCGGTGCACGGCGCCCGGGCGGCCGGTGGCTGCCCGGGCCGCGTGCCGTCGCGGCGGGCGGGGTGCTCCTCGCACAACTCTGGGGGCTCGGTGCACTGGGCGTACCCGCCCACGCGGCGGCCTCGCCACTGCCGGAGCCGGTGAGCCACACCGCGGGCCGGACGCCGGGCGGCGGCCGGGCCGGTCCCGGGACCGGCGAGGGACAGGGCAGCAAGGGGCGGGGCAGCGACGGGCGGGCCGTCGACGGACGGATCCGCGACGGGGAGTCAGCCGGGCGCGTCGCCGCAGCGGGCCGGGATGCCGACGGCGCGGCCGCACCGGGCCGGGCGGCACCCGAAGGGCAACCACCCTCCCCCGGCCTGGCCGCGCCCGGTCCGACGGCCTCCGATCCTGCGGCGCCCGGTCAGGCCTCCTCGCCGGGGCCGCTCGGTGAGCCCGCCGGCACGGCCGGCTCCGTCCCCTCCCCTGCGCCGGGCCCGGAGGCCGCGAGCGCGCCGGTCGGCAGCGTGCTCCAGGACCGGATCAGAGCGGGTGACCTGCCGCTGCCGGGCCAGCGGGCCTCCGTCCCCGACGCGTTCGCGATCGCCGCCGGCCTGCTCGGGACCGCCCCCGCACAGGCCCGCACCACGGCGGCGCGCGTCTCCCCGGACGGCGGCGACGGCTCTGCAGAAGCATCGGCGGCAGTCGGCCACTCAGGTTCCGCCGACTCACGGACCGCCACGCCCAACGCCGGGCAGCACACTCCGGCCACGCCACCGCCCGCGCCCGGGAACAGCGGGCGGCAGGAGCAGACCGCCGGACGGCCCGGCCCCGGCGGCGCGGGGAACGCCCGCACCACCGCGCCGGAGCGTTCCGCACCGCACGAGGACCTCGCACTGACCGGCGCCCTCGCAGCTCCGGCCGGCCACGGTCTCGCGGGCACCGGCACGGCCGTCCTCGCGCCGATCGCCGCGGGGCTGCTGCTGACCGGCGCCGCGATGTGCAAGCACCGGGGACTGCCGCGCGGGCACTGAGGCGGCCGTCCGCCACTCGGCCCGGATCGCCACCTCGCCGCCGCCCCCGCCGCACGCCGCCCCACCGCCACCGCCACCGCCACCGCCACCGCACGCCACCACCGCACGCCCGAGCGCCGGCGGCCGGTCCGCGTCGGGGACTCAGGCGGTCGCGGCGATCTCCAGGGCGAGCAGCGGCAGTTCGCGGCCGGGTATCGACCCGGACGGGCTGGTGCCGATCCTGGTGGCACCCATCGCGAGGTAGAACGGCTCGGCGTTCGGGTCCGCGTCGAGGGTGAGCCGGCGGAAGCCGAGTGCCGCGGCCTGCGCCCGCAGGTGCGCGACCAGGCTGCGGCCGACACCCCGGCCGATGGTGTCGGGCTCCACGAAGAGCATGCCCAACTCGCCCTCCGGGGGCTTCCCGACGAGGGTGACGAAGCCCAGTACCCGACCGTCGGCCTCGGCCACCGCCGTCCGGCGCGGCTCGATCCCGGCGGGATCGAGGGTCAGTTCCTCCCGGCAGGCCTCCAGGAACGCCTCGTCGTAGCCCCAGTACGCCTTGGAGCGCAGGGCGAGCTCGCTGAGCTGCTCCGCCTCGTCCGGCCGGGCCGGTCTGATCCGCATACCCTCGCTCCTCCCGTCCAACCCCCGCCGTCCGCATTCCGGACAGGCGCGCCCATTCTCGGCGGGCGGCCGCCGTTCGCCAAGCGGTTAACCGGGACGGACGGCGGGCGCCCGTGCGACCTGGGACTTCCCGCCGGGCACGGGCCGGCGGGTGGGCGGCGGCCCGGAGCGGGGCCGCCCGGGCGAGGCCCGCTCGGACAGGGCTCGGTCGGGGCTCAGCTGAAGGCCCCCGGCGGCGGGGCCGGGGAGGGTGCCGCGGTGGCGTCCGTGGCCGGGGCGGCGCCGGCGGCGAAGTCGACCAGGGCACGGCCGTGTTCGACCCGGCCGAGGGCGGCGTCGGAGGCCACCTTGCGGCCCAGTTCGGCGAGCGGGAGCGGGGCGTGCGCGGCGGCCAGGATCAGGTTGCCGAAGCGCTTGCCCCGCAGCACCGCCGGGTCGGCGACCAGGCAGAGTTCGGGGAACACCGCTCCGAGGGTGGCGATCTGCGAGCGGGCGAACGGCAGCGCCGAGCCGTCGGCGATGTTCACCGCGTACCAGCCGCCGGGGGCCAGGGCCTTGGCGGCCAGCGTCGTGAACTCGACGGTCGTGCAGTGGGCGGGCACCCGGGCCCCGGAGAAGACGTCGGCGATCACCAGGTCGACGGTGCCCTCGGGGGTCCGCTCCAGGACGCTGCGGGCGTCCGAGCCGCGCACCTTGATCTGCCAGCCGCGCTCCAGCGGGAGTTCGGTGCGGACGAGTTCGGTGAGCGCGGTGTCGATCTCGGCGACCTGCTGGCGGGACCGCGGGCGGGTGGCCGCGACGTAACGGGCCAGCGTGAGGGCGCCGCCGCCGAGGTGCAGGACGGTCAGCGGACGGCCGGGCGGGGCGACCAGGTCGATCAGGTGGCCGAGCCGGCGCTGGTACTCGAAGCCCAGGTGGGTCGGGTCGGCGAGGTCGACCATGGACTGCGGGGCGCCGTCGACCAGCAGCGACCAGGCCGCGGGACGGTCGCGGTCGGGGCGCAGTTCGGCAAGCCCGGAACCGACGGGACGGGTGAGCGGGCCCTGGGCGTGCGTCCGGCCGCCGGGGCCGGTGGCCGCCGGCTGTGGCTCCGTCGCCGTACGGCCCTTGTCGGCGCTTCGGCCGGCCCTGCTGCTTCGTCCCATACCGGCCATTATCGCCGGGTCGGCGGACGGCTCCGCAGCTCAGCGGGGTGGCGGCGGGCGGGACCGGGCCGATGGTCTCAGAACGGGCCGAGGCCGCCCGCGGTCAGTGTGCAGGCGGCCTCGCAGAGGGCCGAGCGCAGAACCCAGGCGTCGGTGGGGCGGACGCAGCGGTCGGCGCCGGCCGGGGGCATCACCCAGCGCGGATCGGTGGCGGGCGGGATCAGGGCACCCGCCGTACAGGAGCTGCCGGGAAGGTGCCACGTCTCCGAGGTGCCGGCGGGGACGAGGAAGGAGACGGTGCTGCCGCTGCGGCTCTGCAGCACCGCACCGCAGGCCCGGCGCAGCCGCAGGATGTCGACCGCCTCCAGGCCGTGCCGCAGGGCGACCGTCACGGTGTCGCAGCCGGTACCGACCGCGCCGTCGGCGTCCGGGGCCAGGCGGCGGAACGGCCCGCTGCCGCCGCACGGGACGCGACCGCCCTCGACGGGCCCTCGACCCGGACCGCGGTCGTCGGCCGGTTCGGGCGACAGGGCGGGGACGGCGCCGGCGAGCACCCCTCCGGCGACCAGGCGGTGGTACTGCGGTACTCCGGTGGCCATCACGGGCCCTCCTGTCACCTCGTCCGATCGGAAGCGCCACCGCCCGGCGGGTGGGGGGCCGCCGCTGCGAACGGCGGGGCCTGGGCGGAGACCGGGGCTTCCACGTATCAGGACAACGCCGGGGAGCCGCTCCAGGCCACGGGGCGCCTTACAGCAAGGCATGGCATTTCATGGCAGATCCCGGCAACAACGTCTGGTTTGCCCGCAATTGACAGGAGATCAGCCACCAACTCGCTGTGCCTGATCGGTGACTCCCGGTACTGTCGGTTGCGAGCCCGGTGGTCCATCCGGCCCCACCGGGCCCACCCGCACCCCGAGCCGGACCAACCAGCCCCGTACACCAGCCGGCCCCACAGCAACCAGCCCCCCGGCCGGCCCCCGACCCACCGGCGCCGACCCACCGGCCCGACCGGACCGGACCACCCCGCCCCCGACCGAACCCCGGCAACACCCTGACGCGGACCCCCGAGGCGGATCCCCCGGGCGGACCGCGAAGGCGGGTCGGCCCACCCGATCCGCCGAGCCCCGACCCCACCCCGGAGCGGGTCGGCCGGTCCACCCACCCCGCGCAGGATCGACCCTGACACAACCGCCCCGGCACGACCGCCTCGGCACGACCGCCCCGGCACAACCACCCCGGCACGCCCCCAGCACGACCACGGAGCGCATCATGGCAGCCACCCCACCGGCCGAGCCGAACCGCCCGTCACCCAACACCGTGATGCGCGCCCTGCGCGGCGACCGTTCGCCGGGCGAGTTCGCCATGGCCGTGCGCCGGGCCGCCCGCGAGATCGGCGAGCACGTCTCCTGCGACGCCCGCTACGTCGGGCGGGTCGAGTCCGGTGAGATCCGCTGTCCCAACTACGCGTACGAGAGGGTCTTCCGGCACATGTGGCCGGACCGCTCACTGACCGAACTCGGGTTCTCCCCCCGCACCGCCGTCCGCCGCCGCTCAGCGGACGGCGGCGGGGGGCCCGTGCCACCCCCGCTCCACCCGCCGTTCCCGCCCCTGCCCGCCCCGCGCTCTCCGCTCTCCACCCAACTCCCGTACGCTGCCTCGCCGTACGCGGAAGCAACCCCACCGGACGGGCCCTTGCCGCCGAGGCCCGCGGAGCCACCCCGGGGGCCCGCTGGACCGCACCATCTCGACGAGGAGAACGACGACGTGCGTCGCCGTACGTTCCTGGCCGGCGGCTCCGCCGCGCTGGCCACCGTGATCGGCATCGACCAGCCGGCCGAAGCCGCCACCGCCCGACCCGCCCGCGCCGCATCCGGCCCGGCCGCACCCGCCGCCGGCAGGACCGCCGCGGGTGCGTTCATCCCGGCCCAACCGCGCTCCGGGGCGGCCCGGTTCGACCCCGCCCCCACGCTGTTCGACCCCGGGTCCGCCCTCGTGCCCGGCAGGCCCGGGCCGGTCCCGCCGCCGCGCAGGGTCGGCGCGGCCGAGGTGCTCGGCGTCGAACAGGCCGTCCGGGAGATCCGGCTGGCCGACGACGCCCACGGGGCCGACGCCCTGTACGAACGGGCCGGGCAGTCGCTGCGCACCGCGTACGTGCTGCTCAACGAGGGCGACTACAGCGCCGAGACCGAGCGGAGGCTCCAGGCCGGCGCCGGCGAACTGGCCATCTCGGTCGGCTGGTTGGCGCACGACTCGAACCGGATGGCGGACGCCCGGTCGCTCTACGCCGAGGCCCTGGCCACCGCCCGGATGGCGGGCGACGCCGCCCTGGAGGCACACGTCTTCTGCAACAGCGCCTTCCTCGCCCGGGACGCCGGCCGACCGCGCGAGGCGCTGCGTGCCGCCCAGGCCGGGCAGGCCGCCGCCCGGAGCCTGGACTCCGACCGGCTGCTCTCGCTGCTCGCCATGCGCGAGGCCGGCGGCTGGGCGCTGCTGCAGGACCGGTCCGCCTGCGACCGGGCGCTCGCGCGCGCGTACCGGCTGTTCGACCGCGGCCCCTCCGAGGCCGACCCGGAGTGGATGTCCTTCTTCGGTGAGGCCGAGATCGCCGGGCTGCAGTCCCAGTGCTGGTCCGCCCTCGGCGACTGGGACCGCGCCAGCGAGCAGGCCGGGCTGGCCATAAGGCTCCAGAAACCGCACTTCGTCCGCAACCGCGTGCTGTACACCGCCGAGCTCGCCCACGACCGGCTCGGCCGGGGGGACTTGGCCGGTGCGGCCCACCACGGCACGGCCGCCGTGGCGTTGTTCGGCGAGGTCCGCTCCGCGCGGATCAGGAGCATGCTGGCCGACACCGCCGACCGGCTGCGCCCCCACCGGGGCGTCACGGAGGTCGGCCGGTTCCTGGCCGACTACGACCTGGCGTCGGCCGCCTGAGCCGGGACACCGCGGCCGGAACGGCTGAGCCGGGACACCCGGGTCAGGTCGGCCCGCCGGCCGGTGCACCCGCCACCCGAAACGCCCTCGGGCCCTCCCGGCGAGTCGTCGGGAGGGCCCGAGGGCGTCGGTCGTACGGCCGGTCGGGCCTCAGTGCTTCAGGCCCTCCAGGTGGCCGAGGTCGTTCCAGACCTCGACCGCCGGGGCGCCGTACTCCCAGGAGAGCACGCAGAGCGCGGCCGTTCCGAGCTTGAACCGCTGCGCGTACTCGGGCGGGAGGCCGAGCCAGCGGGCGGTCAGGATGCGCAGCAGGTGGCCGTGGGCGAAGAGCACCACGTCGCGGTCGGCGCAGTGCATGACGGTGGTGTCCTGTGCGGGCACCCCGTGCTCGTCGTTGAGGTCGGCGAGGAAGGAGTCCACCCGGGCGGCGACGTCGGAGAGCTTCTCTCCGCCGGGCACGCCGTCCCGCCAGATCAGCCAGCCGGGGTGGTCGGTGGCGCGGATGTCGGGGCCGGTCCGGCCCTCGTACTGGCCGTAGTCCCACTCCAGCAGTTCGGGGCGGTCGACGGCGCGGTCGCCGAGGCCCGCCAGGGCGCAGGTCTCCTTGGCGCGGTCGAGCGGGCTGGTGTAGACGAGGGCGTCCGGCAGGCCGTTCCAGGGCGCCTTGGCGAGGCGGGCGCCGAGGGCCCGGGCCATCGCACGGCCCTCCTCGGTCAGCGGGATGTCGGTCCGGCCGGTGTGACGGCCGGTGGCGGACCACTCGGTCTCGCCGTGGCGGACCAGGACGATTCGGGCGGGCATGGGAGGCTCCTCGCGGCGGGGCGGCGGCAACGGTCGGTCTCACCATTGAGCACCGGGGCTCCATGATCCCTCACTCCTCCGCCGCCCACGATCCCGGGCCGGGCACCCCCGTGCCACCGCGGCGGACACCGTCCCCGGCGCCCGGCCCCACGCCCAACACCGACCGCCGGCACCGACCACCGGCACCGACCCCGGCTTCGGCGCGGACGCACGCCCTGCCCCCGGCCCCCGCTCCGCCCGTCTCCCGGTACCGCCCGAATCGACCCGCAAGGCCGCGGTTGCCCACGGTTCGACCCGCAAGGCCGCGGATCGCCCGGGCCGGACCGGATCGCCCGGGCCGGACCGGATTGTCGGACCCGGATGCGACACTGGGCCGCACCATGAACGTCTCGACGAACGTCCCGCCTCGCGGGCCCTCTGAGCCGCTCGCCCAGCGGCTCGCCGAGCTTCGCGGTCCTGCGCCGCAGCGCAGCCTGACCGCCCGCGCCCTCGCCGCGCTCGCCGCCAATCCGGGCTGTCAGCGCCGCGCGGTGCTCGACGCCGCCGGGGTCGACAAGTCGGCCCTGGCCGCCCGGCTCGGCCGGCCCGCGCCGTTCGGGCAGTCGCCCTTCGCCATCGCGCGCGGCGTGATCTTCGAGTCCCGGTTGAAGGAGGACGGCTACGCGGCCCTGCTGGAGCCGCTCCGCCGCCACCTCGGCCTCCCCGTGGAGGGCGGCGCCCCGCTCACCGTGCCCGACCTGCTGCGCCGCTCCGGCCCGGCCGTCCGGGCCGAGCGGACGACGGCCGCACTGGCCGAGGCGGCCGCCGACCCGGAGGCCTGGACGCTGCTGGACCACCCGCTGCTGCGGCTCGACGTGGCCGGGAGCACCGCCTACCTGGAGCCGGACGCCGTGGTGGTGCACGGCGGGCGGTGCACCGTGGTCGAGATCAAGTCCTTCCCGGTGCTGGACGGCAGCGCGGACCCGGCCAAGGTCGGCGCCGCCGCCCGTCAGGCCGCCGTCTACGTGCTGGCGCTCCAGGAGACGGCGGCCGGCCTGGCCGGCCGCCCGGTGGACCCGGACCCCTACACCGAACAGCGGCTGCCGGGCAGTCCGCGGCTGAGCGTGCTGCTCGTCTGCCCCAAGGACTTCAGCAACCGGCCGACCGCCGTCCCCGTGGACGTCCGGCGCGAGCTGGCCACCACCCGCCGCCAGCTGAGCCGGATGACCGGCATCGGCCGCCTGCTGGACGCGCTGCCACCGGGGGTCGGCTTCGACCTCGCGCCCGGCGAGGACGGTGTGCCCGCCCGCTCCGGCCAGGAGCTGGCCGCGTCGGTCGAGGCGGTCCCCGCCGCCTACAGCCCGGACTGCCTGTCCGCCTGCGAGCTGGGCTTCCACTGCCGGTCCGAGGCCCGCTGCGGCGACCGGGTGGAGCAGCTCGGCCGGGGCGTGCGCGGCGAGCTGGGCACCATCCGGACGGTGACCGCGGCGCTGGCCGCCGCCGAGGGCGCCCAGGACCCCGGGAGGACCGGGACCGCCGCGGCCAGCGCCAAGGCCGCCGGCGCCGAGACCCGCAGCACCGAAGCCGACGAGGCCGTCGAATCCGGCGCCGGCGACCCGACCCACGAGACCGAGGACGCCGGCGAGGACACCACCGGGGCCGGCGAGGCCGCCGCCCGGCTGGCCTACGCCGCCGCGCTCCGCGCCGAGGCACTGGGCCGCACCGTTGCACCGACCGCCCCGGGGGCCGCCGGATGAGCCTGCTCGGCACCCTCGCCCGGCTGGAGGCCGTCCGCAGCGGCCGGGCCGAGCCGCTGGCCACCGTCCGCCACCGGCACCTCTCCGAGCGCCCGATGGTGGTGGTCCCGCTGACCGCCGCCGGCGAGGCCGGCGCGCCGCTGGCCGTGATGCTCGGCACCGACCGCTCCGCGCCCCGCCTGCACTTCGTCCCGCAGCCGCTCAACCGCACGCTGCGCTTCGACTACCTGGCCGAGGTCGCCGCCGACCTGCTGCCCTACCTGGAGTCCTTCGCCGACGGGGTGGAGCAGATCGAGGGCTCCGAGAAGGACTCCGAGACCGGCGAGAAGACCGTGGTCCTGCGCGAGCTGTGCACGGACGCGCCGCAGCTGATCGTGCCGAACGGCGCGGGCGTGCACCACCTCTCCCTGATCGGCCGGTCCACCCGGTTCCGCCGCACCGTCGAGGACGACGAGCCGGGCCCGTACCCGGCGCCGGCCAGGGTGCCGTTGCTCGGCCGCTGGCTGACCCACCTCACCGACCGGGCCCAGGTGCCCGGCACCAGCCTGCTGCTGCCGATGACCGGGCTGCTCGCCCGGCACTGGGCGACCGGCCAGAGCCACCTGGAGGACCAGCACCTGGCCGCCCGGCTGGCCTGGCACGCGCCGCCGCCGGGCCTGTCCGGCGCCGAGGCCGCCGAGCTGGCCGAGTCCGCGCGCGACGACCGCGGGCAGCTGCTCCACCCGCCGGCCGGTCCGGCCACCGACCCGCGCTTCGACGAGCTGGTGCTCGGCCCGGCGATCGCCCGGTACGACGCCGCCGCCGCGACCCTGCTGCACGGCACCGGGGGGCACGGCGCCGAGGAGCAGGACGACGCGACGGCCGAACAGGCCCGGGCCGCCGTCCGGACCGCCGTCGGGCAGCTGCGCACGGTGCTGGAACAGGTGCTGCTGCCCACCTGGCACGACGTCTGGACGGGCCTGGACCTGCTGCGTACGCTGCCGCCCGCCGGGCACCTGGAGGAACGCTGGACCGGCGACCGCTGGTCCTACACCGGCCACCGGGACCGGCTGGCGGCCGGCGAGCCGCCGCAGCCCCGGCAGGACGACGCCGTGACGGCGGCCCGGAAGCTGGCGCAGCGCGAGCGCGAGCAGGCCCGGCTGGACGTGCAGGAGGCGCTGGACGACCCGTTGGCGATGGCCGAGCACCGGCTGGCCGGCGAGGCGTTCTCGGGCGTGGTGACGGAGGTCGTGCCGGACTACGACACCTCGGGCCGCTCCCCCAAGCCGCGCCCGCTGGTGACGGTCGGCACCACCGACCGGCCGCACGCCGACCTCGGCCGGGAGGCGCACCGCGTCCACGGCCCGAGCGCGCAGAAGGCGCGGATCGTCGCCGTCGACCCGGCTGCGGGCACCATCACGCTGCGGGTGCTCTCCGGCATGGGCCGGAAGAAGGAGCCCGAGCCGGGGAGCCTGCCCGAGCCGGGCGAGCGGGTCACCTTCACGCTCTTCGAGCTGACGGTCCGCCAGTCCGCCCCGCTGCCCGAGCCGGACGACACCCCGTGGACGCACGGCGGCCCGCCCGGCAGCGCCGCACCCGCCGTCGCACCCACGGCCTCCGGAGCGTCCGCCGCCGCGGCGTCCGCCACCGCGTCCGCAGCCTTCGAGGAGTGGGAGTGACCCGGCAGATGAGCAGCGAGCAGGACCCCGGCGCGGCCGCCGACGCGGCGGTGGCCCGGATCCTGGAGGCCACCGTCCGCCCGGCCGTCGGCGCTCCGCGCGGCGTGGTGGTGGACTCCCCGCCCGGGGCCGGCAAGTCGACCCTGGTGGTGCGCGCCGCCCGGGAGCTGGTCGGGGCGGGCGAGCGGCTGATGATCGTCGCCCAGACCAACGGCCAGGTCGACGACCTGGTCGACCGACTGGCCGAGAAGGCACCGGACCTGACGATCGGCCGGCTGCACGCGGCCGACTCCCGCCCGGGGCCCGAGGTGCTGCGCCACGCCAATGTGACGCCCTCGGACAAGGTGGCGGACCTCGCCGAGCTCGACGTGGTGATCTCGACCGCCGCGAAGTGGCAGTGGGTGAAGGCCGAGGCGCCGTGGCGGCACGCGATCGTCGACGAGGCGTACCAGATGCGCTCGGACGCGCTGCTCGCGGTGGCCCGGCTGTTCGAGCGGGCCCTGTTCGTCGGGGACCCCGGCCAGCTGGACCCGTTCACGGTGGTCGGCACCGAGCAGTGGGCGGGCCTGTCGTACGACCCGTCGAGCAGTGCGGTGGTGACGCTGCTGGCGCACAACCCCCAGATCGAGCCGCACCGGCTGCCGGTCTCCTGGCGGCTGCCGGCCACTGCGGCGCCGCTGATCTCCGGCGCGTTCTACCCGTACACGCCGTTCCGCTCCGGCACCGGGCCCGGGGAGCGGCGGCTCACCGCCGCGGTGCGGCCGGACGGCACGGCCCTGGACGCGGCGATCGACCGGGCCGCCGAGCACGGCTGGGCGCTGCTGGAGCTGCCGGCCAGGCACACCGTCCGGACCGATCCGCAGGCCGTGGCGGCGGTGGCCGCCACCGTCCGGCGGCTGCTGGAGCGGGGGCTCACGGCCCACTCCGAGCAGGGGTCCGCACCGCTCACCCCCGGCCGGATCGCGGTCGGCACCGCCCACCGGGACCAGGCGGCGGCCGTCCGGGCGGCGCTGGTCAAGGCCGGGGTCCCGGTCGACCCGACCGCCGGGCCGGCCGTGACGGTGGACACCGCCAACCGGCTCCAGGGGCGCGAGTACGACGTCACGGTGGTGCTGCACCCGCTGTCCGGGCGGCCGGACGCGACCGCGTTCCACCTGGAGACCGGCCGGCTCTGCGTGCTCGCCTCCCGCCACCGGCACGCCTGCATCGTGGTGGCCCGGGCCGGGATCGCCGAGCTGCTGGACGAGCATCCGTCCACCGAGCCGGTGCAGTTGGGAGTCTCGGTCAAGTTCCCCGACGGCTGGGAGGCCAACCACCAGGTGCTGCACCACCTCGCCGGGCACCGCGTCCGGCTGTGAGACGGACGGACGGGAGGGCGGACGGTCGGGCGGTCCGGCGGATGGCCGGACGGTCGGTCGGACCCGCCGAGTCGGGGCGGAGGCCGTCCTCCGCCGCGGCCGGCCCCGGCGGAGCCGCAACAGCCCCGCCTGCGCCCGAGCCGCCACCGGGAGTAGCCGGTGGCGGGCCGGCGCGGGGAGCACAGCCCGGGCGCGCACCCCGGGAATAGCGCCCGGACTTGCACCGTTCCGTTACCGGCCATCGCCGCGAGACAATGGACGACGGCCACGACCGGGCGACGCCGTTCCCGGCGGCCGTCGTCCGCCCCCATCGAGCACCCGGAGGTGTCCGTCCATGCCCGACTCCCACGCCCAGGCTTCCGACCCGAGCGGCGCGCCTGCGCCGGCCGGTCCGGGCGGCGCAGGCGCCGGTGAGGCGTCCGCCCCGCGACGGCGGCCCGTGCAGCTCCTGTTCGAGCCGCAGGCCGCCGAGCCGGAGTCGGAGCGCTTCTTCGATCTGGAGTCGATCGACGACCCGGCGGAGCTGCTGCGCCGCTCCACCGAGCTGGCCCTGGCGTTCCGCGCGGCGGCCGAGCGGGCCACCGACTTCCAGGCGGTCGCCGCCGCACAACTGGCGGACACCCGCCGGTTCGACGCGCTCTCGGACTCCGAGATCGCGGAGCGGGCGGACTGGACCCCGGACTACGCGGCCAAGATGATCGAGTACGGCCGCGGTCTGCTCCAGCCCCGCCGCCACGACGACTGACGGCCGCCGCTGCACGGCGGCAACTGCGCCATTGGCATATGCGCCGGGGAAGGGTACGCCGCTCCCCGCCGCACTGTCCGGCAAACAGCTCTTTCCCTCCCGGCCACGCACCCGACGCTCCACGCTGCTCTCTGTGGACATCTGGACGTATCAGTCGGTGGAGTACGTCACCGTGGCCGGGGAGGCCTGGCTGGCCTCCGCCAGTGAGTACCCGCGCAGTATGCGCGCCCTGTGGGAGTCACGCCCGTGGGCGCCCTCGGTGCTGCCCTGCGGGCGCGCCTTCGACGTGATCAGCATGCCGTCGCTGTTCGGCCGCCGGGTGCTGGACGAGCTGTGGGCCTCCGGGCCGGGCTGCGGGCCGGTCGCCGCCTACCGGGGGCGCACGCTGCTCTTCGTCCAGCCCGGCACCGCCGCCCGGCTGCGCCGGCTGCTGGCCTGGGAGGAGTGGGCCCGGGACGTCCCGCCGCTGCTCTGCCACGGGCGCGGCGACGCGGTGACCGTTCCGCCCGTGCAGCGGATGGTGAACAGCCCGGACTCCCCCGGGCTGGGCGCCGGCCGGTGGATCGTCGCGCCGGAGAGCCGGGAGCCGTGGCTGCCGGGCGCCTCGGTGGTGCTCTGGGCCTGCGTCCGGGCCACCCGCGAGCCGGCCGCCCGGGCCGAGCCGGCGGCCCTGCCCACCGGCTGAGCACCGGCTGAGCCCGACCGAGCCGCCGGGAGGGGCGGTCCGCCCGGGGTGCGGATATTCGATTTTGGCCGGGCCGTGCCCCACTGCTAAAGTCTTCTCTGTCAGCAGGCGCCGCTAGCTCAGTTGGTTAGAGCAGCTGACTCTTAATCAGCGGGTCCGGGGTTCGAGTCCCTGGCGGCGCACAGACAGCCGGAAGGCCCCTTGCGAAAGCGAGGGGCCTTCCGGCGTTTGGCAGGAGCACAGGAGCACAGGAGCGCAGGGGCACCGGAACGGCAGGGCCGCCCGCCGAAGCGGACGGCCCCACCGGGACCGGACCCTGCCGGAGCCCTCAGCGGCCGCGCAGCGAGCGGTAGCGGGCGACCAGCTCCGCGGTGGAGCTGTCCAGCGCGTCGGCGCCCTCGCCGGTCAGCAGCACCGGCTCGATCCGCTTGGCGAGCACCTTGCCGAGCTCGACGCCCCACTGGTCGAAGGAGTCGATGTTCCAGATCGCGCCCTGGACGAACACCTTGTGCTCGTAGAGCGCGACCAGCTGGCCGAGCACCGACGGGGTCAGCCGGCCGGCCAGGATGGTGGTGGTCGGGTGGTTGCCCTTGAAGGTCTTGTGCGGGACGAGCTCGGCCGGCACGCCCTCCGCCGCGACCTCCTCCGGGGTCTTGCCGAAGGCCAGCGCCTGGGTCTGGGCGAAGAAGTTGGCCAGCAGCAGGTCGTGCTGGGCGACCAGGCCGGGCAGCAGGTCGGCGACCGGCTCGGCGAAGCCGATGAAGTCGGCCGGGATGACCTTGGTCCCCTGGTGCAGCAGCTGGTAGTAGGCGTGCTGGCCGTTGGTGCCGGGGGTGCCCCAGACCACCGGGCCGGTCTGCCAGCCCACCGGGTTGCCGTCCCGGTCCACCGACTTGCCGTTGGACTCCATGTCCAGCTGCTGGAGGTAGGCGGTGAACTTCGACAGGTAGTGCGAGTAGGGCAGCACGGCGTGCGCCTGGGCGTCGAAGAACGCGCCGTACCAGACCCCGAGCAGGCCGAGCAGCAGCGGGACGTTCTCCTCGGGCGGCGCGGTGCGGAAGTGCTCGTCGACCAGGTGGAAGCCGTCCAGCATCTCGCGGAACGCGTCCGGACCGATGGCGATCATCAGCGAGAGGCCGATCGCCGAGTCGTAGGAGTAGCGGCCGCCCACCCAGTCCCAGAACTCGAACATGTTGGCGGTGTCGATGCCGAAGTCGGCGACGCCCTCGGCGTTGGTGGAGAGCGCGACGAAGTGCCTGGCCACCGCCTCGACGCCGGCGTCCAGGCCGGTGAGCAGCCAGTCGCGGGCCGACACGGCGTTGGTGATCGTCTCGATCGTGGTGAAGGTCTTGGAGGCGACGATGAACAGCGTCTCGGCCGGGTCCAGGTCGCGGACGGCCTCGTGCAGGTCGGCGCCGTCCACGTTGGAGACGAAGCGGACGTCGAGGTCGCGGTCGGTGTAGGAGCGGAGGACCTCGTAGGCCATGGCGGGGCCGAGGTCGGAGCCGCCGATGCCGATGTTGACGACCGCCCTGATCCGCTTGCCGGTGTGGCCGCGCCACTCCCCGCTGCGGACCTGCCCGGCGAAGGCCGCCATCTTGTCGAGCACGGCGTGCACGGCGGGCACGACGTTCTCGCCGTCGACCTCGATGACGGCGCCGCGCGGGGCGCGCAGCGCGGTGTGCAGGACGGCGCGCTGCTCGGTGGTGTTGATCTTCTCGCCGCGGAACATGGCGTCCCGCAGCGCGGCGACGCCGGTGGCCTCGGCGAGCTCGCGCAGCAGGGTCAGCGTCTCGTCCGTGACCAGCTGCTTGGCGTAGTCGACGTGCAGGTCGCCGACCTGGAGGGTGTAGCGGCGGCCGCGCTCCGGGTCGGCGGCGAACAGCTCGCGCAGGTGCGTCTCGCCCAGCTCCGCGCGGTGCTTGCCGAGGGCGGCCCACTGCGGGGTGCGGTCCAGCGGGGTACGGGCGCCGGCACGGGTCTCCGACATCGGTTGCTCCTCGATTCATCTGGGTGCAGATACCGGCAGGGCCAGGCGGGAGGGTTTCGCGAGGTCGTGCGGGTACTGGTGGTGCGCCGACATCGTTGACGGCCTTGCCCGGGGCCAGCCTATGCAACGCCGGGACCGCCCGCGCACATTCCGTTCGTCGACGCTCCACCGCCGCGCGCCGACGTCGCCGCCGGACGCCCGGCCGACACCTCCCCGACACCGCCGCCACACCGTGCCGTCGTTTCCGGACGTCCCGTCACTTCCGTTCGGAGCGGAGGTCGAGCCCGCGCAGCACCTGGTCGACCAGCTCGGGGTCGGCTCCGATCTCGCTGCGGGCGGCCAGCACCTCGCGCCGGGAGGCGGCGATCATCTCCTGCTCGACGGCGTACGCGGCACGCCACCTGATGAGCCTCAGCTTCGCCTCGGCGGCGTCCTCCTCGGCGTACTTCTCCGGGCAGAGCCGGGCCAGCCGGTCGTGCTGACGGTCCCGCAGCCGGTCGGCGACCTCGGCGGGCAGCTTGTCCTGCTCCTCCAGCTCGCCGAGCCGGGTGAGGCCGGCCTTGGCGGCCCGCCACCAGAGCTGGCGCACCGCCTGTTCGTGCCGGTCGTGGTCGATGTCCAGGTGCAGCCGCTTGGCCAGCCAGGGCAGGGTGAGGCCCTGGACCAACAGGGTGAACAGGACGACGCTGAAGGCGATGAAGACCAGCCGGCCGCGTTCGGGGAAGGCCGCACCGGAGTCGACGGTGAGCGGAATGGCCAGGGCGAGGGCGACGGTCGCGACGCCGCGCATCCCGGACCACCAGAGCACCACGCTCTCCTGCCAGCTGATCGGGATGTCCTCCTCGGTCCCGCCGCGCAGCTTCTTGGTGAGCCAGCCGGCCGGCAGCAGCCAGAGGAGCCGGACCAGGACGACGACGGCGATCACCACGGCGGCGTCGCCGAGCATGCTGGTCCAGCCGTTGCCGGCCTCCTTGAGGACGGTGGCCAGCTCCAGGCCGATCAGGCCGAAGGCGACGCCGGTGATCAGGATCTCGACGATCTCCCAGAAGGCGTTGCCGACCAGCCGGTACGAGACGGCGTCGGCGTCGGCGGCCCGCTCGGCGAGGTAGAGCCCGCAGACCACGACGGCGAGCACCCCGGATCCGTGGATCTCCTCGGCCAGGCCGTAGGCGGCGAACGGCACCAACAGGTTGAGCGCGACCTGCTGGGTGGGGTCCTCCAGGAGGGAGGCGAGCTTGGCGTTGGTCCAGCCGAGGGCGACGCCGATGACCACGGCGAGGACGGCCGAGAGCACGAAGCGGACGACCGCGTGGCCGGCCGAGAAGTCGCCGCCGACCACCGCGTCGATGGCCAGCGAGTAGATGACGATCGCGGTGACGTCGTTGAACAGGCCCTCGCTCTCCAGGACCGCCACCAGTCGGCGCGGCAGGCCGACGCTGCCGGCCACCGCGACGGCGGCGACCGGGTCGGGCGGGGAGACCAGCGCGCCGACCGCGACGGCGGCGGCGACCGGGAGCGCGGGCAGCAGCCAGTGCACGGCGCCGGCCACCGCGGCCGTGGTGACCACGACGAGGGCGACGGCGAGCAGCAGGATGGAGCGGATGTTGGCCCGGAAGTAGCGGACCGAGGAGCGCCGGGCGACGGCGAAGATCAGCGGCGGCAGGACCAGCGGGAGGATCAGCGCGGGGTCGATGGCGATGTCCGGGATCTGCGGCACGATCGCCATGACGATGCCGAGCAGCGTCATCAGCACCGGTTGCGGTACGCCGGTCCTCCGCGCGAGCGGCATGGTCACCACGGAGGCGAGCAGCACCAGGAAGAGCAGGGGCAGCTGACCCACGGGGGTTCCTCTCGGCGACGGACGAGCAGGGCGACCCCGGCCGTGCGGCCCGGGCCGCCGTCCAGGATAAATCTGACAATGCACCCAACTGCCGCAACACGCCGAACGGGGTTGACTTCAACCGCACTTCAAGTCTGATCATCGGAGGAGCGCATCCGAGGGTCTGACAGAGAGGCAGGAACTCCGCATGAAGGCAGTGACCGTCCCCCGCTTCGGCGGCCCCGAGGTACTCCGGGTGACCGAGGTGCCCACCCCCTCCGCCGGACCGGGCGAGGTCCGGGTCCGGGTCTACGCGGCCGGGGTGCAGCCTGCCGACCTCGCCGTCCGGGAGGGCTGGTCGCCCCCGGGGGTGCGGGTCGAGCTGCCGGTGGTGCCGGGCAACGAGTTCGCCGGGGTGGTCGACCAGCTCGGGGCGGGCAGCTTCGGCTGGGAGGTCGGCGACGAGGTCCTGGGCTTCCGGCTGCTGCAGAGCTACGCGGACCACGTCACGGTGGACTCCTCCCACCTGGTCGCCAAGCCGGCCGCGATGCCCTGGGAACAGGCGGGCTCGCTCTCGGCCTCCGGGCAGACCGCGCACATCGGGCTCAGCGAGCTGAAGGTCGGACCGGGCGAGACCGTGCTGGTGCACGGCGCCTCCGGCGGGGTCGGAACGGTCGCCGTCCAGCTGGCCCGCGCCTGGGGCGCCACGGTGATCGGCACCGCGAGCGAGCGCAACCACGCCTACCTGCGCGAGCTGGGGGCGATCCCGGTCACGTACGGCGAGGGGCTCGCCGCGCGGGTGCGGGCGGTGGCGCCGCAGGGCGTGGACGCCGCCTTCGACGCGGCCGGGCGCGGGGCGCTGGAGGCCTCCGTCGAGCTGGTCGCCGACCGGGACCGGATCGGCACCGTCGTCGACTACGCCACGGCCGAGCGGCTCGGGCTCCGCACGCTGCGGGGGCAGCGGACGGCGGCCCGGCTGGGCGAGCTGGTCGAGCTCTGGGAGGCGGGCGGGCTGCGGCTGGAGATCGCCGACACCTTCCCGCTGGAGCGGGCCGCGGAGGCGCACCGGCTGGTCGGCACCGGGCACGTCCGGGGGAAGGTCGTCCTCACCCCGTGAGGGCGCGGGGGCCGGGCGGGCCCGATTGGAAGTTTCGGCTGCTGACCAGGTAATGTTCTCCACGTCAGCAGGCGCCGCTAGCTCAGTTGGTTAGAGCAGCTGACTCTTAATCAGCGGGTCCGGGGTTCGAGTCCCTGGCGGCGCACAGACAGCCGGAA
>NZ_JBHJUK010000154.1:0-18867 GCF_042266225.1 Kitasatospora sp. NPDC056181 | reverse complement strand
GCCGGTCGCTAACCAGTGGTGGGGCGCCTCCGGGCTTTCTGGGAGTTACCTGGGCGGTACCTGTCCTTTACGACCACATTGCCGTCGAACTCACGTTTCGCAAGCGAATCTCTCAGCAAATCCGCCGGACCGTACAGTTGACCCCACATGTCCTTTCGGTATGGGATATCGATTCGGCCCCCGTCCGATCTCCGGCTCGGTACGAAGGCCTCCCGGACCACCGCCATGGACCGGGACCCCGTCCCGAAGGGCCACTGCATGCCAGTCCTCACCCGGCTCGTCCTGCCGCACGCCGCCCCCCGCGCGAGCGACGGCCTGCCCTCGGGCGACGAGGACGCCGAGTTCGGCCTGCTGCGCGCCCGCTGGACCGCCCGCGGGCTCGAACTCACCGGCTTCGCCCGCCCCGACGACCTGGACACCGCCCGCCCCGGCTCCGCCTGGACCTGGCTCACCCTGCGCCGCGGCGAGGACGAGCCGCCCGTCCACCTCCGGTCCAGACCCCGGCGGCTGCCCGAGGTGACCGACGACAGCGCGCAGCCCGACCACAACCACGACTGGTCCGGCTTCACCGCCCTGATCGAGCCGCGCCGACTGCGCCGCGGCGAGGAGTGGCTGCTCGGCGACTGGCAGATCGAGACCACCCTCTTCACCCGCCCCCGGCCCACCCGGCTGCGCCGCCAGTACGGCGCCCTCGGCCCGCACTGGTGCGGCTCCGGCGAGTACCCGCCCGCCCGCTGGGTCGACCACGACGTCCGGCTCCAGCCGTTCTTCGCCGACGGCCGGCTGCGGCTGCGGCTCGAACGCCCCGGCGTCCGGCTCACCCGCGCCGTCCCCGACGCCGACGGCCTCGACCTGCGCGGAACCGCCGACCACTGCCCGGCCGGAACCGTCCTGCGGCTGCGCCACCGGGAGAGCGACGCCGTCCTCGAACGGCCGGTCGCCCGCACCGGCAACACCTTCGCCGTCCACCTTCCGTACCGGCCGTTCACCGCCGACGGGCGCGGCGCCGCCGACCTGGAGCACTGGGACGCCGAGCTGCTGGGCCCGGACGGCTCCGCCGAGCAGCTCACCCTGGACGAGCGCGGCGGTCCGGTGGCCGGTCAGCACCCGCTGCCCGGCCGGCAGGACCGGGCGCTCTACCTCAAGCACCTGGCCGACGGCCGGCTCCAGTTCTGCGTCCAGCCCGCCGCCGGCTACGTCGAGCGGATAGCGGTCCGGGCGGAGGGCTTCGAACTCACCGGCCACTGCCCCTGCGACGGCCCGCTCGAACTGGTCCTGCGCCACAGCGGCACCGCCGGCGAGGTCCGCCACCCGGTGGAACACGGCGACGACGGCCGGTTCCGGATCCGGCTCCCCGCCACCCGCACCGGCTCCGACGGCACCACCCTGCCGCTGCGCAAGGGAGTCTGGGAGGCCTCGCTGCGGCCGGCCGGCCACCACGGCCCCAAGCGGCCGCTCATCGCCGCCCCCGCCGTCCTGCCGGCCCTGCCCGCCACCACCCGGGCCGGCGGCAAGCGGGTCCTGCTCCAGCGCCGCTGGCACGACACCCTGCTGGTGGACTCCACGCCGGTGCTCACCGCCACCGAGCGCAGCGCCTGGACCCAGGCCCGCCAGCGCACCGACGGCTACCCCGCCGCCCGCCGCGAGCCGCTGTGCGAGGCCGTGCTGTACGACGTGTTCGGCGGCCGCGGCTACTCCGACTCACCGCGCGCCGTGCACGCCGAACTCGCCCGGCGCGACGCCCCGTTGGAGCACCTCTGGGTGGTCGACGACGCCCAGGCCGAGCTGCCCGCCGGGGTCCGCGCGGTACGGATCTGGAGCCCGGAGTGGTACCGGGCGCTGGCCACCAGCCGCTACCTGGTCGGCAACACGCACTTCCCGGACTTCCTGGAGCGCCGCCCCGGCCAGGTGGTCGTGCAGACCTGGCACGGCTCCCTGCTCAAGCGGATCGCCCACGACGTCGACAACCCCTGGCTGGCCGACCACGGCTACCTGGAGGCGCTGGACCGGGAGACCCCGCAGTGGAGCCTGCTGCTCTCCCCCAGTGCGTTCGCCACCCCGATCCTGCGCCGGGCCTTCCGCTACGACGGCGAGATCCTGGAGGCCGGCTACCCGCGCGGCGACGTGCTGGCCCGGCCGGACGCCGGGCACGCCGCGGCCGTCCGGCGCCGGCTCGGCATCCCCGAGGGCAAGCGGGTCGTGCTGTACGCCCCGACCTGGCGCGAGGACCAGCAGCGCGGCGACGGCGACGGCTTCCGGCTGGACCTGCGGATCGACCTCGACCACGCCCGGCGCGCCCTCGGCGGCGACCACGTGCTGCTGGTCCGCCCGCACGTGCACGTCCGCGAGCCGCTGCCCGGCGCCGGCGACGGCTTCCTGTACGACTGCGGTGACTACCCCGACGTGCAGGAGCTGCTGCTGATCGCGGACGTGCTGGTCACCGACTACTCGTCGATCATGTTCGACTTCGTGATCACCGGCCGCCCGGTGCTCTTCTTCACCTACGACCTGGAGCACTACCGGGACACCCTGCGCGGCTTCTACTTCGACTTCGAGCCCCAGGCCCCCGGACCGCTCGTCCCCACCTCGGCCGGGCTGCTCGCCGAGCTGCGCGCACTCGCCGACGGCGGCGGCGCCCTGCCCGCCGGGTACGAGGAGCGCTACCGCCGTTTCCGGGACACGCACTGCGGGCTGGACGACGGCGCCGCCGCCCGCCGCGTGGTCGACCGGATGCTCGAACTCGGGCGCGGGGACTGAGCGCGCGTCAGGAGAACGGGTAGGACCGCCAGGGCCGCCAGACCTCGTCGGCGTCGAACCGGGAGAGGCTGAAGCCCGGGACCGTGAAGGCCGCCCGGAAGCCCCGGGCCTGCTCGTACGCCTGGTCCAGGACGTCCTCCGGCAGACCGTGCGCCACCGTGACGTGCGGGTGGTACGGGAACGCGAGCTCCCGGGCCAGCGGGCCGGAGCGGATGTCGGCCTCCAGCAGCCGGCACTCCTGCGCGCCCTCCTCGACCCGGACGAAGACCACCGGGGAGACCGGGCGGAAGGTGCCGCCGCCCTGCAGCAGCATCCGGAACGGCCGGTGCCCGCCGGCGACCTCCGCCAGGTGCTCCTCGATCTTCGGCAGGTCCGCGGCCGCCACCTCGGTCGGCGGCAGCAGGGTGACGTGCGTGGGTATCGACCGGGCCTGCGGGTCGCCGTGCCCGGCCCGCGCGTCCTGGATCGCCGAGCCGAACGGGTCCGGGACGCTCACGGACACGCCGATGGTGAGCAGCTCGGGGAGCCGCTCACCATCGGGCAGTCTCGTCAGCGGAGTCACCGCTTGGCGGCCGGAAGGAAGCCGATCCGGTCGTAGACCGCCTCCAGCGTCTGCGACGCCACCTCGCGGGCCTTCTCGGCGCCGATCGCCAGCACCCGGTCCAGCTCGGCCGGGTCGTCCAGGAAGGTGCGGGTGCGCTCCTGGAAGGGGGTGACCCACTCGGTGAACAGCTCGGCCAGCTCGGTCTTCAGGGCGCCGTACATCTTGCCCTCGAAGTGCTCGACCAGCTGGTCGACGGACTGGCCGCTGAGCGCGGAGTGGATGCGCAGCAGGTTGGAGACGCCGGGCTTCTCCGCCTCGTCGTAGGAGACGACGGTGCCGGTGTCGGTGACGGCGCTCTTGAACTTCTTGGCGCTCTTCTTCGGGTCGTCCAGCAGGTTGACCAGGCCCTTGTCCGAGGCGGCGGACTTGCTCATCTTGGCGCCCGGGTCCTGGAGGTCCTGGATCTTCGCCGTCTCCTTGAGGATGTACGGCTTCGGCACCGTGAAGGTCGGGCTGTAGCGGGTGTTGAAGCGCTCGGCGAGGTCCCGGGTGAGCTCCAGGTGCTGGCGCTGGTCCTCGCCGACCGGGACGGCGTCGGCCTGGTAGAGCAGGACGTCCGCGACCATGAGGACCGGGTAGGTGAAGAGGCCGACCGTGGTGCTGTCGGCACCGTGCCGGCCGGACTTGTCCTTGAACTGGGTCATCCGGGAGGCCTCGCCGAAGCCGGTGAGGCAGTTCATCACCCAGCCGAGCTGCGCGTGCTCGGGCACGTGCGACTGGATGAAGAGGGTGCAGTGGTCCGGGTCCAGGCCGGCGCCGAGGAGCTGGGCGGCGGAGATCCGGGTGTTCTCGCGCAGCTCCTTCGGGTCCTGCGAGACGGTGATCGCGTGCAGGTCGACCACCATGTAGAAGGCGTCGTTCTCCTTCTGCAGGTCGACCCACTGGCGCACCGCGCCGAGGTAGTTGCCGAGGTGGAACGAGCCGGAGGTGGGCTGGATGCCGGAGAGCACCCGGGGACGGTCCTTGACCGGACCAGTGACCGCTGCGTTGACCATGCGGGCCATTGTTCCAGTTACACCGGTCGCTCAGGAAACGTCCACCCCTGGAGGTTCCGCCAGTGTGACCGCACTCACCCTGACCCGGGCGATCCGCCGGCCCTCCAACTTGGCCACCGTCAGGCGCACCTCCTCGTCGCCGACCGGGATCCTGACCTGGTCGCCGTCGGCGGGCAGCCGGCCCAGCGCGGCGACCAGGCAGCCGGCCACCGTCTCGTACGGCCCCTCGGGCAGGGTGACGCCGGTCTCCTCGGTGAAGTCGCCGAGGTTCAGCAGGCCGTCGAGCTCCATGCCGCCGCCGGCCAGCCGGCGGGTGGCGGCGGTCTCCGGCCGGTCGTACTCGTCCCGGATCTCCCCGATCACCTCCTCGACCAGGTCCTCCAGGGTGACGATGCCGGCGGTGCCGCCGTACTCGTCGACCACGATGGCCAGGTGGTGGCCCTCCCGGCGCATCTCGCCCATCGCCTCCAGCACCCGCTTGGTGCCGGGCAGCAGCTTGACCGGGCGGGCCAGGTCGCGGACCTTCGCGGCCTGCTCGCCACGGGCCCCGTACAGGTCGCGGACGTGGACGAAGCCGGTCACGGCGTCGTAGCTGCCCTCGACCACCGGGTAGCGGGAGTGCGGCGAGGAGCTCGCCTGTTCGCGGACCTCGGCGAGCGGGCGCTCGGCGTCCAGGAAGGTCACCTCGGTGCGCGGGACCATCACCTCGCGCAGCTGGCGCTCCCCCGCGGAGAACACGTCGGCGATCAACGCCCTTTCGTCGCTGCCGAGTTCGGTGTTGGCGGCGACCAGGCCGCGCAGTTCCTCGGAGCTCATCGACCCGCGCCCGGCGGCCGGGTCGCCGCCGAACAGGCGGACCATCAGGTTGGTGGAGTGGCCGAGCAGCCAGATCACCGGGCGCAGCACCACCGACATCACGTCCACCACCGGGGCGGCCAGCAGCGCGATGGAGTCGGCGCGCTGGAGGCCGATCCGCTTCGGGGTGAGCTCGCCGAGCACCAGCGAGACGTAGCTGATCACCAGGGTCAGGCCGACCAGCGAGACCGCGTCGGCGACGCCCTCGGAGAGGCCGGCCCGGACGAACACCGGGGCCAGCTTGCCCGCCAGGGTGTCCGCGCCGAAGGCCGCGGACAGGAAGCCCATGCAGGTCACTCCGACCTGGACGGCGGCCAGGAAGCGGTTCGGGTCGGCCGCCAGGTGCGCGGCCCGGGCGGCGCGACGGGTGCCGCGCGCCTCCAGCGACCGGATCTGGCCCTCCCGCAGGGAGATCAGCGAGATCTCGGCGACGTTGAAGAGGCCGCCCAGCATGATGAAGACGAGAACGAGCGCCGCGTCCTCAAAGGTTTCACTCACGGGGGGTCAGTGTAGAGCGACGGCCCGCCGCCTCCCGGGAGGGAGACGGCGGGCCGTGCGTGGCTCGGTGCTACCGCGCTCAGATCAGGCCGAGGGCCTGGACCGCGTCGCGCTCCTCGACCAGCTCGTTGACCGAGGCGTCGATGCGGCCGCGGGAGAAGTCGGAGATCTCCAGGCCCTGGACGATCTCGAACTTGCCGTCCTTGGTGGTGACCGGGAAGGAGGAGATCAGGCCGGCCGGGACGCCGTAGGAGCCGTCGGAGACGACACCCATGGAGGTCCAGTCGCCCTCGGCGGTGCCGTTGACCCAGGTGTGCACGTGGTCGATGGCGGCGTTGGCGGCCGAGGCGGCCGAGGAGGCGCCGCGGGCGTCGATGATGGCCGCGCCGCGCTTGGCCACGGTCGGGATGAAGTCGCCCTCCAGCCAGGCCTGGTCGCCGCCGACGGCCTCGAAGGCCGGCTTGCCGGCGATCTCGGCGTGGAAGATGTCCGGGTACTGGGTGGCGGAGTGGTTGCCCCAGATGGTGACCTTCTTGATGTCGGCGACGCCGGCACCGGTCTTCTGGGCCAGCTGGCCGAGGGCCCGGTTGTGGTCCAGGCGGGTCATCGCGGTGAAGCGCTCGGCCGGGACGTCCGGGGCGTTGCGCTGGGCGATCAGGGCGTTGGTGTTGGCCGGGTTGCCGACGACCAGGACCTTGATGTCGTCCGCGGCGTTGTCGTTGATGGCCTTGCCCTGCGGGCCGAAGATGCCGCCGTTGGCCTGGAGCAGGTCGCCGCGCTCCATGCCCGCGGTGCGCGGACGGGCGCCGACCAGCAGCGCGACGTTGGCGCCGTCGAAGGCCTCGTTGGCGTCGGCGGTGATCTTGATGTCGCGCAGCAGCGGGAACGCGCAGTCGACGAGCTCCATCGCGGTGCCCTCGGCGGCCTTGAGGCCCTGCGGGATCTCCAGGAGGCGCAGGTTCACCGGCACGTCGGCGCCGAGCAGGTGGCCCGAGGCGATGCGGAAGAGCAGCGCGTAGCCGATCTGGCCGGCCGCTCCGGTGATGGTGACGTTGACGGGGGTGCGGGTCATTTCTACCTTCTCCAGCAAATCGCCAGGTGCCCCAGGCACACCGGCGCACTGGAGCCGAGGATGGTCTCTCGACATCGAGAGACCCGCGTCAGGTTATCGCAAAGCGAAGCGTACGCCGCGTGTGCGGGCGTGGCTGATACGTCACAGCGGACCACCCCGGTCCGGCCGGGACGGGACGGGCCCCGGAGGCATCGCCTCCGGGGCCCGCCGGGACCGGGCGACGCCCCGTCAGCCGAAGTAGCCGAGGAGGTCGACGATCACCTGCGTGGAGCCCCCGCTGCGGTTGGCGAACTCCACCTTGCCGTCGGCACCCACCGGGACGGTCACCAGGTTGGCCACGGTCCTGCCCTGCGTCCAGTTGAGGTTGGACGCGTCCGGGCGCGCGGTGCCCGACGGCCAGACCGTCAGGTGCCCGGCCTCCGTCGGCTCCGTCACCGTCACGTTCAGCACCACGGCCTTGGCGTGGGCGAGGTCGCGGCTGCCGGACAGGTCGAGCGTGGTGCTCGCGCCCGGCCCGACCGCGCCGGTGGTCCGGGTGTCGAACATCCGCTTGGGTCCGGCGCTGTGGAAGGTGGCGGCGGCCGGGTCGTCGGAGTAGTAGCCGAAGACGTCGGCGATCAGGTGGGTCGTGTCCCCCGCGGCGTTGAACAGCTTCACCCTGCCGTCCGCGCCCACCGGCACCACCACGTGGTTCGGGACGGTGAGCCCGGCGGTCCAGTTGAGGTTGGACGAGTCGGGGCGCGCACCGCCCGAGGGCCACACCGTCAGGTGGCCGTCGGCCTTCGGCTCGGTCACCGTCACGTTCAGCACCACGGCCCTCACCCCGGTCTGCGGCACACCCGCACGACCGGCGACCTGCAGCGTCACCTCGTCGAAGGCCGGCACCGGATCCGTGCCCGGACGCCCCACCGCCGCCCGCGTGTCCAGCAGCCGGGACGGCGCGACCGCGGTGAAGGCTGCGCCGGAGGGCTCCGCGGAGTAGTAGCCGAAGACGTCGGCGATCAGGTGCGCCGTGTCCCCGGACGAGTTGTAGAGCTTGACCCTGCCGTCGTCGCCCACCGGCACCACCACCTGGTTGGGCACGGTCCGGCCGACGGTCCAGTTGAGGTTGGACGAGCCGGGACGCTCACCGCCCGAGGGCCAGACCCGGAGGTGGCCGTCGGCCTTCGGCTCGGTCACCGTCACGTTCAGCACCACGGCCCTCACCCCGGTCTGCGGCACACCCGCACGACCGGCGACCTGCAGCGTCACCTCGCTGGAGGCCGGCACCGGATCCGTGCCCGGACGCCCCACCGCCGCCCGCGTGTCCAGCAGCCGGGACGGCGCGACCGCGGTGAAGCGGTCGCCCGCGGGCGGGGTCGGGATCCCGTTGTTCGCCACGTGGACGCGCTGGTTGTCGGGGTCGGTCCAGACGACGTTCGGACCGGTCCGGTCCACCGCCCAGGCCTTGTGCGGCTTGCGCACCGTCTTCCAGTACTCGCCCGCGGCGAGGGTGCGGACCGCGACGGTGCCCTCGCCGCCCGAGGAGCGGATGCCGTCGTGGAAGTCGACCAGCAGCAGCCTGCCGTTGACGAGGTCCTGGCGGACCAGGTAACCGTCGCCCAGCAGCGTCTCCCGGCCCGACCAGTCGTAGCCCCAGTTCGTGGCCTGCACGGGGACGGAGAGGGTCTGACGGGTCGCCGTGTCGAACACGCCGGTGGTGCGCAGCGTGCCCTGGCTGTCCTGGCAGCCCCAGGAGACGAAGCGCCCGACGGCCTCCAGCTGGGTGACCGGGCAGGGTGCGGTGAAGGAGTCGCGCACGGAGGCGCCCCGGACGTCGGTGGCCTTCACGGTGTTGGTGCCCTGCTTCGCGCTCCACAGCGTGTCGCCCTGCACGGCGGCGGCGGTCAGCTCCGTCTGCTGCAGCCGGTCACCCGTGTCCAGGTCGCCGACGATCACCGTCCGGTTGTCCTGCCAGTTGGACGTCGCCTGTGCGAGGACGACGTACCGGCCCGCGGTGTCCTCGGTCCTCAGGTTGTACAGACCGCCGGTGGCGACGGTGCCGGCCTGGTCCTGGGTGCCGGCCTTCCGGACGGCCACCTTGCCGCCGGACACCGGATCGCCTTGCAGGTAGCGCTCGTCACCGGTCGACCACAGCTCGGCGCACGCGGCGTTGTGGCTGTAGCAGTCGGAGATGTTGTGCGAGCCGTCCAGGGTCTCCGAGAGCTTCACCGGGGTGGCGTCGCCCGACACCCGGTAGCTGCGGAAGGAGCCGGTGGTCATGGCCGGCTGGAAGCCGACGGTGTCCGAGGCCGTGGTCAGCACGCCGCCGCCGATCGAGAGCCCGAACACGGTGGCGGGCGCCGCCGGGACGTCGGTCAGCGCGGCGACGGCCGGCTTGGCGCCGGCCTGCGCGGTGAGCCGGTAGACCTTCGTGTCGCGTTGCTGCCCGTAGGCGGGCAGGTGTTCGGTGCCCACCACGATCAGGGATCCGTCCGGAGCGGGCAGCAGCTGGGCGTCCGCGCTCTCCAGGACCATCTCCGCGGAGCCGTCGGTCGAGCCGGCGGCCGAGGCGAACACCGGCCGTCCGCGGTTGTCCCCGGAGCTGTGCGTGACGGACTCGGTGCGTACCAGCCGGTCGCCGACCAGCCGCAGCTCGCCGCCGATGCCGCTGACGTACGTCGTCCTCAGCACGGTCTGCGGCTGCGCCCGGTCGAGGTGGTCGACGTCCCCGTTGGAGCCGTGTGACCGCAGCACGACCCCCTTGCCCAGCCGGAAGTCGTACGAGAAGTCGAACTGCTGCTCGTCCGGCAGCGCGAGGAGCGCCCCCGTCACGACGTCCACCAGGACGGAGTGGGAGAGGTCGTCCTGGCGGTAGCGCAGGATCACCGAGTTCTGGTCGCCGTCGTGCACCGAGGTCGCGAGCGTGGCGCCCGCCGGCAGGGCCACCTTGGTGTGGGAGACGGAGCCGCCGTCCAGCCGGTGCAGGAACCAGCCGGTGACCGCGGACGGTGTGCCCTCGTACGCCAGGACCGTCCGGCCGTAGGTGCCGTAGTAGGTCTGCCCGGCGGGGAGCTCCACGGAGCCCAGCGCGGCCGGCCGGCCGGTTGCCAGGTCGTACAGGTCGACCTTGGCCGGGGTCTGCCCGGTGGCGGCCACCGGGACGGCCGCGGTGTCCGAGCCGGTGCCGTAGCGGTTGTCCGGCTTGCCGCGGTAGGCGCGCGACGGCTGGCCCTCGTCGAGGCCCGCCGGGACCGGGGCGGGCAGCCGGAGGCCGGTGTCGGTGGTGGCGCCGTTGTCGTACCTGGTCCACAGCAACTGGTCGCTGCCCTCGCGGGCGTGCAGCAGGCCGGTGTCCCCGGCCACGAAGAGCTGGTCGCGGGCCGGGACGCCGCGCGGCGCGGCCGGCAGCACCAGCTCTGCGGGCGGCTCGCCGGCGGGTGCCGCGACGGCGGCCTGCGGAAGAGCCAGCGTCAAAGACGCGGCGCCGGTGGCCAGGGCCAGTGCGACGGCACTGAGGCCCCGGCACAGGCGCGTTGACCGGCTTCCGGACGGGTCCAAGGGATGCCCCCTCGTTGTGTGAGCGCAGGAGGGGGAAACACGCGCAGCCGGACGCGGCCGCCGCCCGCAGCGGGCCCGGCGCCGTCCCGTCCTGACTCGATCCCCCCGAGAACAGCCGGAGCATACCAACGGATGATCTCCTGGTGCGCCGGGATTTCCCGGGCACGGGAACGGCCCCCGCCCGGTGCTCCGGGCGGGGGCCGTCGAGGGCCGGGCGCGTCAGTGGCGCGGACGGCCGATCAGATTGCCGATGTTGTCCAGCAGCCGGATCTCCAGCCACGGGTTGGGCTGGGCCACCAGGGTCAGCAGCACGATCGACAGACCCAGGAAGGACAGCACGATCACGTCGGTGAACCGGCTGCGCACCGCCAGCATGCCGACCTCGGGCAGGACCAGCCGCAGGACGGCTCCGAGCAGCACGCCGCCGCCGAGGATCAGCAGCCCGTACTTGAAGCCCTCCTTGAAGTCGGCGAACCAGGTCACGGCGAGCCCGGCACCGACCACCAGCAGGACCAGCGTTATCGGCCACTGGCGCACCGGCAGCGCGTGCTCGCGCCCCAGCGCCGCGGCCGAGCCCTCGGGGGGCAGGGTCCCGGTGGTCTTGACCGGCCTGCGCCGGGACCTCACCGGTCGCTCACTCATCCGCGCCGTCCCTCCGGTGTCAGATGCCGGCGCGGCGCTCGGCCGCCTCGACGATGTTGTTCAGCAGCATGGCGCGGGTCATCGGGCCGACACCGCCGGGGTTCGGGGAGATCCAGCCGGCCACCTCGGCCACGCCCGGGTGCACGTCGCCGACGATCCTGCCCTCGCTGCGGCTGACGCCGACGTCCAGCACGGCCGCGCCGGCCTTGACGTCCTCCGGCTTGACCAGGTGCGGCACGCCCGCGGCGGCCACGACGATGTCGGCCTTGCGCAGGTGGTAGGCGAGGTCACGGGTGCCGGTGTGGCAGAGGGTGACGGTGGCGTTCTCGCTGCGCCGGGTGAGCAGCAGGCCGATCGAGCGGCCGACGGTGACGCCGCGGCCGATCACGACCACCTCGGCGCCGTCGATCGCGACGTCGTGGCGGCGCAGCAGCTCGACGATGCCGAGCGGGGTGCACGGCAGCGGGCCCTGGATGCCCAGCGCGAGGCGGCCGAGCGAGGTGGGGTGCAGGCCGTCGGCGTCCTTGTCCGGGTCCATCAGCTCCAGGACCGGGTTCTGGTCGAGGCCCTTGGGCAGCGGGAGCTGGACGATGTAGCCGGTGCAGGCGGGGTCGGCGTTGAGCTCGCGGACGACGTTCTCGACGTCCTCCTGGGTGGCGGTGGCGGGCAGCTCGCGCTGGATCGAGGCGATGCCGACCTCGGCGCAGTCCTTGTGCTTGCCGTTGACGTACCAGCGGCTGCCCGGGTCGTCGCCGACCAGGACGGTGCCGAGGCCGGGCGTGACGCCCTTCGCCTTGAGGGCCGCCACGCGGGCGGCGAGTTCGGACTTGATCGCGGCCGCGGTGGCCTTGCCATCGAGAATCTGGGCAGTCATGACCCCATTCTCCCGGATCCCGGCAACCGGCCGCGCCAGCCCCGGTGCCACCCCGTCCTCCCCGCCGGGGCGGCCACGGTCCGGAGCGGAACGTGCGGGCCACGTTGCGGTTGCGCCACAGTCCGGTCCGGTGCGCGGGAGCGGCTGGACAGCGACGGGCCGTCCGGTTGACGATGAGCGGGCATTCCCTGCCGCCTCCGGCCCGGTGACGGGCCGACGGACACACCGGCGGGGCGTACCCGGGGGAAGAACAGAGTGAGCCGACCACAGCACGCCGTGCCGCCAGAGCGCCACGGCCGCACGTTGCCAGGACCGCAGCCGTCGATGCTCCTGTTCGTACCGTCGTCACGACTCCCGCGGTCCCCACGGTCCTGAGCCGCGACGGCGGGTGCCGGTTCCCACGCGCCCCCGATGTCACCGCGCTCCGTTATCGTCCCGTCCGCCCGGCTGCTCCTCCCGCCGGTCCGGTCCGGGTCCTCCGCTGTCCCGTCCCCTGTCCCCATCCTGCCCGGAGGCATCGATGAGTTACCCGCCCGACCCGAACAACCCGTACGGCCAGCCGCAGCAGCCCGGCTACGGCTACCCGCAGCAGGCCCCGCCGGCGGCGGGCTACGGCTACCCCCAGCAGCCGCCGGCCGCGGGCTACGGCGTGCCGCAGCAGCCGGCGTACGGGTACGCGCCGATGCCGGGCACCATCCAGGCGAACAACGGCTACATCAACATCGCCCAGCTGGGCACGGTGAAGATCGCCACCATGGGGCAGCGGTTCGCCGCCCGGCTGATCGACGGCCTGTTCTTCGGCGCGCTCTACGCGCTCTTCGCGGTGTTCGGCGTCCTCGGCGCGATGGGCGTCGCCAAGGACCAGCAGGACTGCAGCTCGAAGCTCGACTACAGCGGCTCCTCCTACGGCGGCACCAACTCCGCCTACTACGACTGCGTGCACCAGAACACGCAGGCCGCGACCGGCCTGTTCGCCACCGTGATGGTGTTGTTCAGCCTGTTCATGGCCGTCGGCCTGCTCTACGAGTGGCTGCTGGTGGCCTTCACCGGCGCGACGCTGGGCAAGTTCGCCATGGGCCTGCGGGTCGTGAAGGAGAACACCGGCCAGAACCCCGGCGTGGGCGGCGGCTTCATCCGCTTCATCATCCCGAGCGTCGGCGCCCTGCTGTGCGGCCTCGGCCAGACCCTCGTCTACCTGTCCCCGTTCTTCGACAACACCGGGAAGCTGCAGGGCTGGCACGACCGTGCCGCCGGCACCGTGGTGATCAAGAAGTAGCGCGTACCGGTACGACGCGACGGCCCGGCTCCCCTCGCGGGGGGCCGGGCCGTCGCGTCCGTCACACCGTCACCGGCGGAGCCGCCGGGACCGGTGGATCAGTGGAAGAAGTGGCGGGTACCGGTGAGGTACATCGTCACACCGGCCTCGGCGGCGGCGGCGATCACCTCTTCGTCGCGGATCGAACCACCGGGCTGGACGATGGCCCTGACGCCGGCCGCGATCAGGATCGCCGGGCCGTCCGCGAAGGGGAAGAACGCGTCGGAGGCCGCGTACGCGCCCTTGGCCCGCTCGCCGGCCCGCTCGACCGCGAGCTTGCAGGAGTCGACCCGGTTGACCTGGCCCATGCCGACGCCGACCGAGGCACCGTCCTTGGCCAGCAGGATCGCGTTGGACTTGACGGCCCGGCAGGCCCGCCAGGCGAAGGCCAGCTCGGCCAGCTCGGCCTCGGTGAGCGCCTCGCCGGTGGCCAGCGTCCAGGTCGACGGGTCGTCGCCCTCGGCGTGCACCCGGTCGGCTTCCTGGAGCAGCACGCCGCCGGAGATCGGGCGCACCTCCTGGCGGTTGACCGGAGCCTCCGGGGCGAGCAGCACGCGCAGGTTCTTCTTGCGGGCGAGCACCTCGACGGCGCCCTCCTCGTAACCCGGGGCCACCACGACCTCGGTGAAGATCGGGGCGATCTGCTCGGCCAGCTCGACGGTGACCGGGCGGTTGACCGCGATCACGCCGCCGTACGCGGAGACCGGGTCGCACTCGTGCGCCTTGCGGTGCGCCTCGGCGACGTCCGCGCCGGTCGCGATGCCGCACGGGTTGGCGTGCTTGATGATCGCGACGGCCGGGCCGGCGTGGTCGTACGCGGCGCGGCGGGCGGCGTCGGTGTCGACGTAGTTGTTGTACGACATCTCCTTGCCGTGCAGCTGCTCGGCGCCCGCCAGGCCGCCGGTGCCGTCCACGTAGAGCGCGGCGCCCTGGTGCGGGTTCTCGCCGTAGCGCAGCACGTTCTGCCGCTCGTAGGTGGCGCCCAGGAACTCCGGGAAGCGCTCGTCGCTCGGCGCGTAGCCGGCCTCGAACCAGGAGGCGACGGCGACGTCGTACGCGGCGGTGTGCGCGAACGCGGCACCGGCCAGGCGCTTGCGGGTGGCCAGGTCGAAGCCGCCCTCCTGAGCGGCCTTCAGCACGTCGCCGTAGCGGGCCGGGTCGACCACGACGGCGACCGAGGGGTGGTTCTTGGCGGCGGCGCGGACCATGCTCGGGCCGCCGATGTCGATCTGCTCGACGCACTCGTCGGGGGTGGCGCCGGAGGCGACGGTGGCCTTGAACGGGTAGAGGTTCACGACGACCAGGTCGAAGGGCTCGACGCCCAGCTCGGCCAGCTGCGCGCGGTGCGACTCCAGGCGCAGGTCGGCGAGCACACCGGCGTGCACGCGGGGGTGCAGCGTCTTCACGCGCCCGTCCAGGCACTCCGGGAACCCGGTCAGCTCGGAGACCTCGGTCACCGGCACGCCGGCGGCGGCGATCCGGCCGGCGGTGGAGCCGGTGGAGACGATGGCGACCCCGGCGGCGTGCAGGCCCTGGGCCAGCTCCTCCAGACCGGTCTTGTCGTACACGCTGATCAGCGCGCGACGGAGCGGACGGACGTTCTCGGAGACAGGGGGGGTGGCGGAGCTGGCACTCATGCCGGGATCCATACCTTTCGGTCCTCGATGCGGTGACCTTCGCGGGCCAGCCGGCCCACGACGTCGACGAGCAGCTTGCGCTCGACAGTCTTGATGCGCTCGTGCAGCGCTTCGCCGCCATCGGCGTGATCGGCGTCGGCGACCTCGACGACGCCCTGCGCGATGATCGGCCCGGTGTCCACGCCGGCGTCGACCAGGTGGACGGTGCAGCCGGTGACCTTCACCCCGTACGCGAGGGCGTCGGTGACGCCGTGGGCGCCGGGGAAGGCGGGCAGCAGTGCGGGGTGGGTGTTGACGATCCGCCCGGCGAAGGCCTCGATGAAGCCGGCGCCGAGGATCTTCATGAAACCGGCCGTGACCACGAGGTCCGGCTCGTACGCGGCGGTGGAGGCGGTCAGCGCGGCGTCCCAGGCGGCCCGGTCGGGGAAGTCCTTCACCCGGTGGACGAAGACCGGCAGGCCCACGCGCTCGGCGCGCTCCAGGCCGGCGATCCCGTCACGGTCCGCACCGACGGCGACGATCTCGGCGCCGAAGGCCGGGTCGGCGGCGGCGTCGATGAGCGCCTGCAGGTTGGTGCCGGAGCCGGAGACCAGCACCACCAGACGGGCCGGGCCGGGCGTGCGGGGCGGGAAGAGCTGAGCGGGGGCGGCGGCCACTGCGCGTTTCTCCGTAGGTCGGGCGCCGCCCGCTGGTACGTCCACCGGCGGTGGGGCCACTACGAACGGCAGGTCGAGCAAGGGGGAACATCAGGAGAACCCGCCGCGACGCGGGCCCCGGGAACCTCTGTGAGCTGCTGACCGTCACCACGATAACGGCTGGTCGGACGGCCTCCGAAACGGCCGGGCGTCGCTACGCGCGTAGTTGAGACGGGGATCTCCCCGGCCCGCGGGCGGGGGCACCGGGCCGGACGCCCGCGCCGGGCAGAAGGCCGCAGGACTGCCCGCGGGCGGCTGCGGGATCATAGGGTGGCGCGGGCGTCCGCCCAACCGACCGAGAAGGAATGGCTGAACCATGAGCAGCGGTGACGACACCGGCGAGCGCAACCCCTTCGCGCCGCCGCCGGCGGATGCCCCGGACCAGCCGTGGCGGCCGCGCAACCCCGGGCCCGCCGAGGGCCAGCACGCACCCGACGGCGACGAGGGCCAGGACGAACGCCCGCTGGTGCCGCCGCCGCACCCGTGGAGCCCCGGCTACCAGGGCGGCGGCTGGCACCCCCGGCCGCCCGCCCCGCAGCCGCCCAAGCTCGACCCGAACGACCCGGCCCAGCGCAAGGCCCGCAACGCGGCGCTGGCCGGCATGGCCTCGCTGGTCTGCGCGTTCGCCGCGCTGCACTACGTCGCCCTGTTCGTCGGCGCGCTCGCCGTCGCCTGGGGCATCGGCGCGATGCGCACCCCCAAGCCGGCCACCGACCGGCCGGCCGGGACCACGGCCGGGACCACGGCCGGCGCGGTGCCCGCCGGCGCGACCGGGTCCGCCGCGCCCAACCCGCTCACCCCGGCCGCGCTCGCCGGGGTGCTCACCGGCGCGATGACCGTGGTCTTCGTGTCCTCGGTGATCGGGCTCAGCCTGTACTACAACGACTACGTCACCTGCGTCCGGGACTCGCTCACCGCCACCGGTGCGGACAACTGCGAGCGGCTCGCGCCCAAGTGGTACGTGGACATCACGACCAAGGGCGAGTAGCCCGGGAACCTCTCCCCCGGGAGGACGGGCAGCGGCGCCGCCGGCATCGGAACAGCGGGACAGCGGGCCGTCGGGACAGCCGACCGCCCGAGAGCGGGCCCCCGGGGAGCGGGCCGCCGGAGAGCCGGCGCCGGGTGGGCCTGTCGTCGCCCTCGGCCGGCGGGGTGGCGAGGTGGTCAGTCCTCGTCGGGGGAGGCGGAGGCGGTACCGTCCGCGCCGTCCGTTCCGCCCACCCCGTCCACGGGCGGGCCCAGCCGCAGCACCAGCGCGTACGCACGGGCGCGCAGCAACAGTGCGCTCCGACGCGCGTGGCCTGCGAGCGCGCTGCCGGCACTGACACCGGCAGCCAAGGCCCCTCCACCCTCCGCGGTGACGCCCCGACAGGTGTCCCGGCCCGACGCACGGCCCGCCGCCTTGTCCGGTGTACGGCCCGCCGCCCTGCCCAGCGCCCGGGCCCGCACCAGCAGCGCTCCCGGCACCGCCACCGCCGCGAACCACCCCGCCGCCGCCAGGCCCGTCCGCCACGGCACCGGGCCCAGCTGCGCCATCCGGCCGCCCGCCAGCGCACCGCCGGAGAGCCGGCCGAGCACCTCGCCCGCCACCCCGGTCAGCAGCGCCGCCGCCAGCGCGGCGACGGCCGTCGCCGCCGGGTGCCACGGGGTCGCCGCCCCGGCCGGCCGGTCCGGCGGCCGGTCCGCCCCGGCCCGGACGTCCGTACGCTTCGCGCCGTCAGCCGCCGCCCGGCCCAGCAGCAGGGCCGGCACCACCCCGGCCAGGGCCGGCAGCAGACAGGCCGCCGACCGCCAGCCGCCCCCACCCGGCTCCGCCACCAGCGCGAACAGCGGGAACTCCGGCAACGGCCCCAGGACCGCCCCGCCCGGCGCCACCACCGTGCCCGCCCCCACCGCGAACCCCGGGCCCAGGGCGTAGGCCGTGCCCCAGAGCACCGCGTTCGGCAGCAGCAGCACGCTCAGCAGCAGCAGCCCGGCCACCGCGGCCGGGCCGTGGGCGAGCACCGCCGCCGCCCGGCCTGTGCCGGCCACCGCGTCCAGCACGGCCGCCACGGCCAGCACCGCCGCTCCCGCCGCCACCAGCCCCGCCCCGGCCGCCAGCGCCGCCGTCCGGATCACCGCCGCTCCCCCGGCCGGCCGGGCCCAGTCCGGCACCCGTTCCAGCACCCGCTCCAGCGCCCTCCACCGGAGCACCGGCCCGCCCGCGCCGGGCGGCGCGCCCTCCGCGCGGCGCGCCCTCCTGGCACCGGCCGCCGTCGCGGCCGCGGCCAGCAGCGTCACCACGAGGACGTCCGGCAGCACCCGCGCGCGGAACGGCCCGGCGCCCGAACAGTGCGCCACCACCGCCGCGGCCACCGCGCAGTAGCCGCACCACACCGCCGGCGGGCCGCTCCACCGCGGCCGCGGACCGCGCCGCGCCGCCGCCCGGGCACCCGCCCGGTACAACTGCCCCACCACCACCAGGCCGAGCAGCAGCGGAGTGACGGTCAGCGGGGCGTCCGCGCTGCCCCGCAGCACTGGCGCGCCGTGCCCGAGCAGCCAGATCGCGCCCGCCAGCCGGACGGCGCCGGCCGCGTCGTCGTCCGCGTACGGGGTCACCACCCAGAGCCCGAGCACCGGCACCGCGACCCCCGCGAGACCGAGCAGCGCCGTCCGCACCCCGGTGAGCACGTCCGCCAGGACGGGCCTGGTGCCCAGCTCCCCCGGCACCTGAACGATCGGACGGCCCATCAGCTGCGTCATGCGCCTCATGGTGCCAAGGCGACTCGCCATGCTCCGTGAAGAGGCAAACCGCCGTCGTGTCCCAGATTATTGGCTTATGCGCATTTTCAGACCCTGCCCTCTCGCCGCCCCCACTCCGGCCCGGAGCGTCTGATGTCCACGCCGCCGACCGCCGAGCGCCCCACCGGCGCCCCCACGACCGACGGGCCCGCACCCCACGGCCGTTCTTCGGAAAAGGGCCGGGCCGGACGCGGCCGGGCCGCCAAGAACACCAAGGCGACGCGCGCCAAGGCGGTCGGCGGCCCCACCACCGGGCCCACCGCCGCCCGCACCGCCGGGCCCTCCGCCGGCCAGGAGGAGGCGGCCCGGCTGCTCCGGCAGCTGACACCCCGTGAAGCCGAGGCCCTCGCCCACCTCGCCGCCGGGCGGAACCTCGCCGAGACCGCGGCCGCGCTCGGGGTCGCCCCGGCCACCGCGCGCAGCTACCAGCACCGGGCCATGCGCAAGCTCGGCACCCGGACCCGCGGCGAGATCGACGCCTTCGCCGCCCTGCTGAGCCCCGCTCAGACCGCACCCGCGGCAGGCCGCACGGCGCCCGGGACCACGGCCGGCGGGCGGACCGCGGCTGCGGGGCGCGCGGCCGGGCCCGCGCGGAGCGGGAG
>NZ_JBHJUK010000153.1:0-19177 GCF_042266225.1 Kitasatospora sp. NPDC056181 | reverse complement strand
CCTCCACCGGTGCCCGGGCAGGAGTCGTCTGGTGCGGGGTGGTGGGGACGGCGGCGGCGGCCCTGGTGGCCGGCGAGACGGCGCGCCGGGGGCGCGCGCTGGACGCCCTGCGGGAGCGGTACGCCCGGCAGGAGCGCGAGTTGCTCGCCCGGCTGGCCAGGCAGGAGAGCGAGACGGCACGGCTGGCCCGGGAGGACCTTCCGGCGGCAGTCGCCCGCCTGCACGGCGGCGTCTCCGTCACGGAGGTGCTGAGGGCCTACGAGTCCCACGACGCCGTCGCCGGACCGCAGTTCGAGGCCTCCCGGCAGGAGATGCTGCGGACCGTCCTGGAGGCGGTCGACAACGAGGAGGCGCTGCGCGAGTCCGCCCAGCGGGCCTTCGTCAACATCGCCCGCCGGGTGCAGGCCATCGTCCACCGGCAGGCCCAGGACCTCCGCGAGATGGAGAACCGGCACGGCGCCAACCCGGCCGTCTTCGACGACCTGCTGCGCCTGGACCACGGAAACGCGCTGATCGGCCGGCTCGCCGACAGCATCGCCGTCCTCGGCGGCGCCCGCCCCGGCCGTCAGTGGGGCCGCGCCGTGCCGCTGTACAGCGTGCTGCGCGGCGGCATCTCCCGGATCCTGGACTACCGGCGGGTGGAGCTGCACCCGGTGTCCGAGGTCGCCGTGGTCGGACCGGCCGTCGAGCCGCTCATCCACGCCGTGGCCGAGCTGCTCGACAACGCCACCCGCTACTCCCCGCCGCAGACCAGCGTGCACCTGACCGCCGTCGAGGTGCAGACCGGCATCGCGATCGAGATCGAGGACGGCGGCCTCAGCCTGAGCGAGGAGGGCCGGGCCCGCGCCGAGCGGATGCTCAGGGAGGCGCAGGCCGGCATCGACCTCAACGACCTCGGTGAGACCCCCCGGCTCGGCCTGGCCGTCGTCGGCCGCCTCGCGCGCGCGTACGGCTTCCAGGTCTCGCTACGGCCCTCCGCGTACGGCGGGGTGCGCGCCGTGCTGATCGTCCCCCAGGAGTGCATCACCACGGCCCCGGCGACCGGCCGGGCCCACGGCATCGGCGCCGCCGCCAACCCCCGGCCGGCCACCGCGCCCAGGCCCGCCGCGACGCCGCCCCGCACGGCCGGCATCTCCCGGGCGGCGGGCGGGCCGCAGCCGTGGGGGGCGCGGACGCTGTCCGCCTCCGCCACGGGGACGCTGGCCGCCGGATCGCCGGCCGGATCGTCCGCCGGGGCCGCTTCGCGCGGCTCCTCCCCGGGCGGTGCGGCGCGGGCCGCGGGCGACGACGACATCCCGGTGATCAACGAGCGGACCGCCAACGGCCTGCCGCAGCGCCGCCGTCACGCCGCGCCCCGCACGGTCTCCCACCGGGCCGCCGCCATTCCCGAGCCGACCAAGGAGCCGGTCCAGCCCGGTCTGTGGCTGGCCGCGTTCACCGAAGGGGTGAACGGACAAGCACCGTCGGCCGATCCGGCGGTCCGCGCCGGCGAAGAGTCGGCAGAAAAGGGCGAGCAGTGATGCAGCAGCGCACCAACATGGACTGGATGCTGAAGGACCTGGCGGAGAGCGTCCCGTACACCCGTCACGTCATCGTCCTCTCCGCCGACGGTCTGCGGATCGCCCAGCACGGCGCCGACACCGACACCGCCGACCGCCTCGCGGCCGCCTGCGCCGGCCTGCAGAGCCTGGCCGCCGCGGTCGGCCACGAGTTCCCCTACGGCGACGGCCGGATGCGGCTGGTCGTCATCGAGATGGGCGGCGGCTTCTTCTACCTGATGGCCGCCGGCGCCCGTGCCTACCTGGCCGTGCTCGCCGACGAGGGCGTCGACGCCGGGCTGATGGGGCAGCGGATGCGCGACCTCGTCGCCAGGATCGGCGAACACCTCACCACACCCCCGCGCAACGGCGAGCAGGTCGCATGAGTGCAGCCGACCAGGGACTGGACTGGGACGAGGACGACCCCGAACGCCTCTACGTGATCACGCGCGGCCGCAGCGGCGCCGAGCAGACCACGTTCGACCTGGTCACCCTCATCGTCTCCCGCGCGGAGCCGACGCCCGCCATGCAGCCCGAGCATGCGGCGATCCTGCGGATCTGCGGCTCCCCGCTGTCCGTCGCCGAGATCTCCGCCTACCTGGAACTGCCGATGAGCGCCGTCACCGTGCTGCTCCACGACCTCCTCTTCGAGGAACGGATCGAAGCCCGCGCCTGCGTTCCCCAGGCGATCCTCCCCGACCGCGCCCTCTTGGAGGCGGTGATGCATGGACTCCAGAAGCTCTGACACCGTGACGGGTCCGCCCAGCGCGGACCTGCTCCCGGACACGGCCACCATGGCCGTCAAGATCGTGATCGTGGGTGGTTTCGGCGTCGGCAAGACGACGATGGTCGGCTCCGTCAGCGAGATCCGACCGCTGACCACCGAGGAGACGATGACCCAGGCCGGCGCCGACGTCGACGACACCGCCGGGATCGAACGCAAGACCTCCACCACCGTCGCCATGGACTTCGGCCGCATCAGCATCAACCAGGAGCTGGTGCTGTACGTGTTCGGCACCCCCGGGCAGGAGCGGTTCTGGTTCCTCTGGAACGGCCTGTTCGAAGGGGCCCTCGGCGCGGTCGTCCTGGTCGACACCCGCCGGCTGGAGGTCAGCTTCGACGTGATCGGACGGCTGGAGGACCGCGGCGTGCCGTTCGTCGTCGCCGCCAACACCTTCCCGGAGTCGCCGACCTACCCCACCGAGGAGCTGCGGGCCGCGCTCGACCTGCCGCCCGAGGTGCCGATCGTCACCTGCGACGCCAGGACACGCGAATCCAGCCGGGACGTCCTGCTCGCGCTGATGCACTACCTGTACAACCTCTCGGTCCCGCCCGGGGGCTGAGGCCACTGCGTACCCGTCGCCCGCCCTCGATCACCCCCCGATCACCGCCTCCCCCCGATCACCACCTCCCGTTGACCACCGCCTCCCGCTGACCACCGCCTCCCGCTGACCCCGGAGAAACCGTGACCACCCCGTTCACCGACGACGCCTCCCCCACCCCGCCGCCCGGCTGCCCCGCCCACCAGCCCGGCGGCCTCGGCGCCGGGGGCCTCCGGCGGCTCTACGGGCCGGAGGCCGAGGCCGACCCGGCCGGCCTGTACGAGAAGCTCCGTGCCGAGCACGGCGAAGTGGCCCCCGTCCTCCTGCACGGCGACCTCCCGGCCTGGCTGGTCCTCGGGCACTCCGCGAACCTCACCGCGATGCGCACCCCGTCCCGGTTCTCCCGGGACTCCCGCCGCTGGACGGCGTTCCGCAAGGGCCTCGTCGCCCCCGACTCCCCGCTGATGCCGGTCATCGCCTGGCAGCCGCTCTGCGTCTTCGCCGACGGCGCGGAGCACAAGCGCCTGCGCGGAGCCGTTACCGACAGCCTCAACCGCTTCGACCGGCGCGGCACCCGCCGCCACGTCACCCGCGCCACCGACCAACTGGTCCGCCAGTTCGGTCCCACCGGCCGGGCCGAGCTCATCTCCCAGTTCGCCGAGCACCTGCCGATGCTCGTGATGACCCAACTGCTCGGCATGCCCGACGAGTACGGTCCCCGACTGGTCGAGGCCGCCCGCGACCTCATGAAGGGCACCGAGACCGCCATCGCCAGCAACGACTACGTCGTGGCGACCCTGCGCCGCACCATGGAACGCAAGCGGCACTCCCCCGGCGCCGACCTCGTGTCCTGGCTCCTCCAGCACCCGGCCGGGCTCACCGACGACGAGGTCATGGAACACCTGCGGGTCGTCCTGCTCGCCGCCAACGAAACCACCGTCAACCTGATCGCCGACACGCTGAAGATGGTGCTCACCGACCGCCGCTTCCGCGCCCACCTGTCCGGCGGCCACATGACCCTGGCAGACGCCCTGGACCAGGTCCTCTGGGACTCCGCGCCGATGTCGCTGGTCGCCGGCCGCTGGGCCACCGGCGACACCGAGCTCGGCGGCCAGCAGATCAGGACCGGCGACATGCTGCTGCTCGGTCTCGCCGCCGGCAACGTCGACCCGGTCGTCCGCCCCGACCCGTCCAAGCCCCTGCACGGCAACCGCTCCCACCTGGCCTTCGGCGCCGGCCCCCACGAGTGCCCCGGCCAGGACATCGGCCGGGCCATCGCCGAGACCGGCATCGACATCCTCCTCACCCGGCTGCCGGACCTCGTCATCGCCGTCCCCGAGGAGGACCTGCGGTGGACGTCCGCGTGGATCTCCCGCCACCTGGTCGAGCTGCCGGTGAGCTTCACCCCGCGGACCATCCCGCCGGAGGATCCGGCGCTCACCGCGCCCCTGAACCGTGCGGAACCGTCGGCAGCACCCGGCGCACCGTCGGCGCAGGCGGCCGCTGCGGGCACCGGCGGCGCCACCGTCCCCCGGCAGCGCCGCAGTTGGTGGAACGCGCTCACCCGGGCGTTCCGCCGCTGAGGCTCGCTGCCTGAGCCCGCCGTCTGAGGTTCACGGTCTCAGGCCCGCCGCTCAAGGCCCGCCCTTCGAGGTTCACCGTCCGACGTTCACCGTCTGGGGGTCACCGCCGTTGCCGGTCAGCCGGGCCGACCCGCGACGATGGTCCTCAGACGGCGGGCGGCGGCCCGTAGACGGTGTCCAGCAGGCTCCGCACGAAGCACCCCAGGTCGTCCAGGCCCGCTGCGGCCAGCGTCCCGGGCCCGCCCGCCAGCAGGTGGGGGACGGCCGCGTGCAGGGCCAGCGTGACGGCCGCCGCCCGCTCGGGCGTGACCGGCAGGCCGGCGGCGCGCTGGGCCTGCTCGAAAGCGGTGAAGTCGGCTGCGGCCACCGCGTCCAGAACCACTGCCAGCGCGGGCCGGCGGGCGGCCTCGGCCCGCAGTTCGAGGTAGGCGAGCATGCGGGCGCGGCCCGGGCCGGCGACGTTCTCCAGCAGGGTGCGCAGCATCGCCGCCAGGCCGACGCGGTCGGCGGGCGCCGGCCGGGGCACCTCGCCGTACAACTCCGCACACCGATCGGCCACGGCCGCGAGCAGCGCGTCCCGGGTGGGGAAGTAGTTCTTGGCGGTGCCCGCAGGGACGCCCGCGGCCGCGTCCACGGCCCGGTGGGTCAGTCCCCGTCCGCCGGCCTCCGCCAGCACCTCGATGGCCGCGTCCCGCAGTCGGTCGCGTCGGTCCCTGTTCACCTTGCCGATGCTACCCCATCCGTGGTACCACGGATGGGGTACCACGGATGGGGTGAATCCAGAGGGGTGAAGCCGTGGACCCGTCTGATCGGAGGATGACCCGTGCCCGTCGGCTACCTGGTGACCGTGGCGTCCGTCGCCGCGGGCACGCTGTTCGCCCTCCTTCCGGTGCGCCGGCCGCGGCCGCTGGCCACCCTGGCCTACCGCCTCGGCCTGCTCGTGAACGAGCTGCCCTTCGTCTCCCTCGCCTGGCTCCTGCTCTGGACCGCCAACGCCTTCGCCCAGGGCGACGTCCACGAACCCGCCGGCTGGACGGCCGCGGCAGTCGCCGCCGCCACCGCGGCCGGGCTCCCGATCGTCGTCCGGCGCGCACTGCGCGCCCGGCCCGTCGTCGAGCACGCCCTCGCCGAGGGCCTCGGCCCCTCCTGGCGCGCCGCGATCGCCCCGGACACCGCCGCCGGACTGCGCCGCCGCCACCCGCTCGCCCGCATCCTGCTCCGGCCGTTCCCCCGCCGCCCGCGTACCGTCACCCGGGTGCCGAACCTGGCGTACGGCCCCGCCGGCCGCCGGCACCGGCTCGACGTCCTCCACCACCGCTCCCGGCCCGACGGCGCTCCCCTGCTGATCCACCTGCACGGCGGCGCCTACCGCAGCGGGCGCAAGAACAGCGAGAGCATGCCGCTGCTGCACCGCCTGGCCGAACGCGGCTGGGTCTGCGTGAGCGCCGACTACCGTCTGCGGCCCGAGGTCCAGCACCCCGAGCACCTGATCGACCTCAAACGGGTGATCGCCTGGACCCGCGACCACGCCCACGCGTACGGCGCCGACCCGGCCACCCTCTTCGTCGCCGGGAGCTCGGCCGGCGCGCACATGGCCTCGCTGGCCGCCCTCACCGCCGGCGACCCGGCCCTCCAGCCCGGCTTCGAGACCGCCGACACCTCCGTCACCGCCGTGATCGGCCTGAACGGCTACTACGGCCCCTACTACGGCCAGGGACCGGAGTCCTGCCCCTCGACCCACGTCACCGCCGACGCCCCGCCGTTCCTGCTGGTGCACGGCGACCACGACACCATCGTCCCCGTCACCGTCGCCCGCCGCTTCGCCGACGACCTGCGGGCCGTCTCCGCCGGCCCCGTCGTCTACGCCGAACTCCCCGGCGCCCAGCACGCCTTCGACCTCTTCCACTCACTCCGGAACGAAGCCGTCGTGGACGCCGTCGAGGCCTTCGCCGCCTGGGTCCGGTCCGACGGACGGGTACCGGAACCGCCCTGCCCGGCAACCGGCCGGGACCGACCCCGCCGCGGGAATCCGGCCGGGGAGCACGCATGATGACGTCATGACACCGATCACGAGCCTGGACCTCACCGGCTTCACCGAGCGCGAGGCAGACGTCTGGACCGACGAACGCGGACTCGTCCTGTCGCTCCACTTCTTCGGCCTCGTGCCCGATCTGCCGGCCACCCTGGACGACCTGGACGACCTGCGGCGCGGCCTCACCCGGCTCACCGCCGAGGCCGGGGCCGGCCTGATCGAGGCCGTCCCCGGCGAGGTCGACGCCCTTCCGGCCGTCCGTCAGCTGATCAAGGTCCGGAAGTCCTCCGGGCACGGACAGGTCTTCCTCGGCTCCTGGACGGTTCCCCGGGCCACCTGCAGCACAGTGCTCAAGATCCAGGCCGCCGAGCAGCAGATGACCGGACTGCGCGAGGCCGTGATCGCCGACCGGGTCGGCCCGGCCGACTACTTCCGTCCGCACCCCTACGCCCCCGACCTGCCGCGCGCGCTGCCGTACCACGTGGCCGACCACGAGGAGTGGGACGCGCAGTTCCCCGACCACCCGCTCACCCTGGTCCGCGTCGCCCTCCGCCGGATCACCCCGACCGTGACGCTGCACGAGCAGTTCAAGGCCCTGCCTCCCTTCGGCACCCCGCCTGTTCCGCCCGCCGCGCCCGCCCCGCCTGCCACCCCTCCTGCCCCGACTTCCCGCCGCTGGTTCCGCCGCGGCAGCTGACCCGGTGGGGCGCCCCGAAGAGGCTCCATGAGGTCCGCGGCGGCGCGTTCTGACGTTCCGTGAGCGCGATCCGCGAGTACAGGCCGCGAGTACGGGCCGTGAGCGCGGGCGCCGGGGTGCGGTGGCCACTCGTTGGATACCGTCGAGGTTCGCCGGGAGGAAGCCGGCTGGAGGAGGTTCGTGTGGAGGAGCTGCGGCCGGGTGCCGCCGGGGAGCCGGAGCTGGTCTGGTACGCGGCGTACGGCTCGAACATGCACGCCAGCCGGCTGGCCTACTACCTCCGTGGCGGCCGTCCGCCGGGCGGGGCGCGTACCTACCCGGGCTGCCGGGACGGCAGGCCGCCCCGGCGGGACGTGCCGTTGGTGCTTCCCGGGACGCTGTACTTCGCGCGGGAGTCGGCGGTCTGGGGCGGCGGCACGGGCTTCTACGACCCCGCGCAGCCGGGTGAGACGCCCGCACGGGCCTACCTGCTGACCGTCGGGCAGTTCAGCGACATCGCGGCCCAGGAGATGTACCGGGAGCCCGGGCAGGACCTCGCGCTGGCCGGGGTACTCGACACCGGGCAGGAGCGGATCGGGCCGGGCCGCTACGAGACCCTGGTCTGTCCCGGTTCCCTCGACGGCGTGCCGGTGCTGACGTTCACCGCACCGTGGGGCCTGCCTGCTGCGGAGCTGAACGCTCCCAGCGTCGCCTACCTGCGCAACCTCGCCTCCGGTCTGGTCGAGGCCCACGGGTGGAGCCTCGGGCGGGCGGCGGACTACCTCAGCAGCCGCCCCGGCGCGTCGGGGCACTGGAGCCCCGCCGCACTCCTCCGGGAGCTGTAGCCCCCGGCACGACAGGTGACCGGGTGGCCGAGTCCCTACACCGCCCCAAGGGCCTTCCGCTGTCCTTTAGTTGCTCACCTACTCGTAGACGCGCCTTGGAATCGGAACCCGGTGCCTCCGAGTGGCGGACTCTCTCGCGCACGCGACTTTCCGCTCGCGGCGTGGCTCGCCACGCCGGGTCCACCGACGGTCAACCGCCGCTGTGGCTCTGCCGGACCGCGCGCCGGCGGCCGTTGCCTAGGCTGGCCGTCTCATCCGACGCACCGCGACGAGGACCAGCCCATGCACAGCAGCACCAGGATCCGCCTGATCGACCCGACCGACGCCGCCCCGATCGCCGCGCATCGGGTGCGGGACGTCGAGGCCTTCCGGCGGTGGGAACCTGCCCAGCCGGCCGAGTTCTTCACCCCGCAGGGCCAGGCGGAGCGGATCGACAAGCTGCTGGCCGGATACCGGGCCGGCACGGTCTGGCCGGGCGTGGTACTCGCCGACGACCAGGTGATCGGGCAGGTCACCATCGGAGGCATCCTGCCGCAGCCGCACCTGCGCCGCGGCTCCGTCGGATACTGGATCGGCAGTGTCGCCCAGAACCAAGGGCACGCCAGGCGCGCCGTCGAGCTCGCACTCCGGGTGATGACGGAGGAACTCGGCCTGCACCGCGCCGAGGCGTCCACCAACCTGGAGAACCTGCCGTCGCAGCGGGTGCTGCGCCGCAACGGGTTCAGCCCGTACGGCGTCGCGCACTCCTCGATCTTTCTCGACGGGAGCTGGCGGGACGGGCTGCTGTGGGAGCGGGTCCTCGACGAGTGACCTCGCCGTCTCCGTCGGGAAGCGGCCGGGAGCGGGGAGGACGTACGAGCGTGCCTTCTGAGCCGGGACGATGAAGCCTGATTCGTTGATAGCGGATCGGTGGAGCCAGGGGGCTGTTGCCGGTCCGTTCGAATGCCGAGGTCGTGACGCCTCGCGCCACCCGGGTCGCTGAGGCCTTCGGATAGATCGGCGCGCGGCCCCGGCATTCGCGGTGGTGGCGGCCGCCTCCGCGCCGAAGGCCTCCGGCGTTGTCCGGGGTGCTCAGGGGCCGTAGGACAAGTACGGCAAGTGGCCCTGATCAGTCCGTGCCTTACAGATATCCAGGGGTTCGTCAGGCACATACGGCATGTCAGCGGCAGGCGTGCTCGGCGCCCTGGTCAGGAAGTGGGTGCGCCGTTGCCGGAGCGGGAGTTGCCGGACGGCACTGCGGTGCCGGCCGCGACGGCGACGTGCACGCTGATGCTCAAGGACCTGGAGCGACGCTGGATTTCACAGCGTCGTCACCGATGCGACGAGCGAGCCACCGCGCTCGACGGCTACTGCTCCGCGCGGCTCGACCTGACCGTCACCCCCTCAACGATTCCGCCAGTCCGCCGACAATCGGGCAGAGCGGCCCAGAACGTCCTCCCAGTCGGACACCCTGCCAAGGCTCAGTCGAGGCTTCTGTCAGGTCGGGTGTAGAAGGACTCGACGCCCCGCCAGGGTGAGGGGCCGCCCAGCGATCGGTCCAGGCGCCGTTGGGACGGGGCAAGGGAACAGCGGGCCGCATTGACGAAGCTCAGGTGAGCCTCACCCAGCGCGGTATGAATCGGCCGCAGTTCTTCGATGTCGGTCGGCTGACGCCCATGGAAGAGGATGGTGAAGTCCTCCAGGATCTCGCAGACCCGCTCGGCTGCTGCACTGGTCGCCGGGTCGGCAACGAGGCTGACCGAGTGCTGGGCGGCCACGAACGGCACCCAGTCGACGGCGGGCCTGCGCTCGTCGAGGAATGCCTCGCGCAGCTCCGCCTCCACGGCCCCGAACGCCTGCAGGAACTTCTCGTAGGCGGCGGTCTGCGTCCCCTGCAGCCATTGCTGGTGCTGGCCGCGGCGTCCGGTGACACCGCCGGCGATGACGCCCACGACCGTTGCGGTGACACCACCTGCGGTGGATATCAGCAGATCCCATGAGACGGTCAAGCCAGGTCTCCTCACGATGGATGAGCGGGGCGCCCATCGGCAGCCCCGCGCTGAACGAAGCCAACGGAATGAACGTCAATTCTCGTCCAGTGGAGAACATTTCGGCCTGGCGAGGGCACGCTCGCTACGGCTGCGCTGTCGTGGGTCGCAGCACTCACGCGAACGACGGCCACCTGGCGGCGGCCCACTCCCGCCAGCCCACCCAGCCGGGCGGCGGGCCGGCGGTCCCGCGGCCCTCCAGCTCCGCCGCGTCGGGCTCCTCGAAATGCGCCCGCCCGTGCAGGATGTCGGCCTCGGACATCGGCAACGTCTCCTCGGGGGCAGTCGCCCAGCGATGGGCAATACGCGCGCGCTGGGTCTCGTCGTCCACCGGCAGGTAGACCATGCGGAAGCACGCCTCCTCGGCCTCCACCAGCCAGCGGATGGCAGACCGTTCGTCCCGCGACCAGCAGCCGTAGTCCACGACGACGTTGGTGCCCAGTTTGACCGCCTCCAAGGCGAGCCAGAGCATGCGCCCCTCCAGCACGTCGCGCTTCCCGTCTGCCTCCGCCTCGCCGAACAGGGGAATCATCCAGTCGTCGGGCGTCAGACGCAGCGCGCCGTACTCCGCGGCGAGTTGCCGAGCCCGCGTGGTCTTTCCGGCCCCTGGCAGGCCGACCATCAGGAACAACGTAGTCACACCCAGATCGTGGCAGGGAAGCCAATCAGACGACCACCGCTTTATCCGCCCGCCGATCACGGGCGAGCCACAGGCGGGTGAAGGCCACGGTGACAGTGCGTGGAGAACGTAGGCGGCACAGGACACGTCGCATCGGAGCCTCGACTACGTGCCTTGCATCCCTGACAACTCCAGATGCACGCTGACATGCTCAAACTGCCTGGGAGCCCCAGATAAGGACCGACTCGCCCTCGCACGGGTCGACCAGGTGCGCGGCCCAGAATCCGGGCCCGTCCAGCAGCGGGAGGCCGTCCACAACAGGAGCCGAGGAGTGCCGGTGCCGTGCCACCGCCATGCCGCGATTCCGGCGTACGAGGATCAGCTCTGTTCGACCGCCCCACGCTCCACCCAGCCACCGGCTTGACGGCTTGGCGCCGTGAGGTGTCTGTCGAGGGGTTCTGTTGACCGCGGGGCCGGAGCGGCGCGGTACCGCCAGCAGTGGCGGGGCCGACGGCTCCGGCCGCGGCGTGTGAGGACGACCGTAGGGATTGACGCCGACGTCAAGGCAAGCCTGTGCCTGACCCGTTCAGGCCGGCCGCCCTACGCGCCGAAGGCGTCGAGGACCGCCGGCAGGTCGGCGGTGAGGTCGAAGGGCTCCGGCACCGCGTCGAAGTCCGGCCACCACACCACCGGGACGTCCGGCGCGAGGTCGCGCAGCACGGTGTGGAGGACGGTCAGCGGGGCCGACCACGGCTCCCGGTCCTCGAAGGAGAACGCCCTGCCGCGCAGGCTGTAGGACAGCCGCCCACTGGCCGGGCTCCACCTCGACCAGGATCTCGACCCAGCCCTCGACGGAGTCGACCACCGAAGCGCCCGGCCAGCGCGCGGTCAGCGCCGCCGCGAGTTCCGCGCGGGTGAACGCCCAGGCGGGGCTGCCGTCCCGCGAGTGGGCGTGGACGTAGAAGCTGGATCCCATGGTCGGCGCTCCCCCGGATCGTGGCGCGCGGCGCAGTGCCCGCGGCCCTGTGACGGCCCGGGTACCACGCTGCGGCTCGACCTGGTGTGGGCCGGCTCGGCCCGGTTCGGCGCTGCGCGGCCCCGGTTGCTGCCGGCCATTCTCCCCCACGGCCGCCGGGCCGGTCACGGCACGCACCCCACGGCCGCCGGGCCGGTCACGGCACGCACCCCGCGGCCGCCGGGCCGGTCACGACAAGGATCGCCGCAGCCCCGACCCGGTGTACGTCGGAATGGCTATCTCCCGTTGGATGCGTGCTCCGACACGAGGCGTACGACATCGGCGGCGCAGCCGTAGGACAGGGTCACGCCGGCGCCTCCGTGGCCGTAGCAGTGGACGACGAGGCCGCGGTCCCCGTGTTCCTCGGCCTCCAGCCGCACGGCCGGCCGGGCCGGGCGCAGCCCGACGCGGTGGCCGAGGATCCGGGCTCCGGCGACCTGCGGCACGAGGGCGGAACAGCGCTGGACGATCGCCGACGCGGTTGCCGGCCGGACGGCGTCGTCCTCATCGCGCTCCTCGGCGGTACCACCGAGAACGATCGTGTCGGTGCGGGGAACGATGTAGGTCAACTGTCGCGGGTCGCTCTGGTCGAGCGTCCACTCGTCGAGGCCGGTCTGTTCCACGATGACGACCTGCCCGCGGACCGGCGTCAGTGTCCGATCGTGGACGAGTTCGCGGGCACCCAGTCCGGTGCAGTTGACGACGGCGTCGACGTCGGCGCGTGCATGGTCCAGGTGCCGGATCATCCCCCAGGTGATGTCGACGTCCAGGGCGTGCAGGCGGTTGAGCAGCCAGGCGAGGTGCGCTTTCATGTCCACGACGGGGGCGGGGAAGGCCAGGCCGTCCGCGTAGCCCGTGGGGAGCCCTGCCGGTGGGACCCGCTCCAGTGTTGGCACCGCGCCGGCCCACCAGGGGTCCTCGGTGGGCCGACGGAACAGCTCACGACCGGTCCGGAGCCTCACCCCGGTGTCCGGGCTGTCGAGCATCCCCTTCAGCACGTCGTACGTGTGAGCAGCCCACCGCGTGACAGCCTGTTCGGGTAACGCCCGGTAGGGGTACCAGAGCGCCGCCGCCACGGACGACGTGGTGTTCTCGGGCCGGTCGGCGGCGACCAGTGCAACCTCGTGACCGGCTTCTCGCAGGCGGAGCGCACAGGTGAGTCCGACGATGCCCGCGCCGACGACTCTGACCTTCATGCGCCCATTGTCAGCCGTAGCCGGGCCTGTGTCAGCCGCATCCGGACGTCCTGTCCGTTCCCGTCCGGCCCCGCGGCGGGCGGAACGGTCCGTTCCCGTCCGGCCCCGCGGCGGGCGGAACGGTCGGCGCCGAGGTCCGGCACCACGCCGTGTGGCCGCCCCGTCCGCGTGGAGGGGGCGGCCACACGGGCGGGACGGCCGCGAGGTGCGCCTACTCGGCGACGGTCAGCACGACCTTGCCGGTCACCCGGCCGGTGTCGCCCAGCTCGTGGCCCTTCGCGGCCTGGGAGAGCGGGAAGACGGCCTCGACCACGGCCCGCAGCCGGCCGGCCGTGACCAGGTCGGCGATCGCCTGCATCCCGGCCTGGTCGGCCTCGACCAGCAGCGGGTAGGCGCGCACGCCACGGGCGTCGGCCTGCTCGGCGAGGTCGGCGGGAGCGCTGGTGAGCGCGATGGTGATGAGCTGGCCGCCCGGCTTGAGCGTGGCGAGGGAGCGGACGGCGGTGTCGCCGCCCAGGGTGTCGAAGACCAGGTCGACCGGTTCGACCGCGGTGAAGTCCTCGGTCCGGTAGTCGATCAGCTCGTCCGCGCCCAGCTCGCGCAGCAGCTCGTGCTTGGGCGCGCTGGCCGTGCCGATCACGTACGCGCCGCGCGCCTTGGCGATCTGCACCGCGAAGTGGCCGACACCGCCCGCCGCGGCGTGGATCAGGACGCGCTGTCCGGGCTGGACGTCGGCGGCGTCCACCAGGACCTGCCAGGCGGTGAGGGCGGCCAGCGGGATCGCCCCGGCCTGGACGTGGTCGATCCCGGCGGGCTTGTGGACCAGTGCCCGGGCCGGGGCCACCACGTACTCGGCGAAGGCGCCGACGCCGTGCGGGTAGGGCAGCATCCCGAAGACCTCGTCGCCGGGCCGGTGGATCGTGACGCCGGGGCCCACGGCCTCGACCACACCGGAGACGTCCCAGCCGAGCACCTGCGGGAGGCGGCCGAGGAAACCGGTGAACCGGCGGTGCTTCCAGTCGGTCGGGTTCATACCCGCCGCATGGACACGGATCAGCACCTCGGAGGGGCCGGGAACCGGGCGGTCGATCTCGACCTCCCGCAGTACGTCGGTGCCGCCGAGAGTGTCCTGGGAAATGGCCTTCATCGTTGTCATGCGTTCAGGATGTCCCGGGACCGACCTGCACGAATAGCGGCCCAGAGGCCATCATGTGCAAGGATTGGGCCATGCACCGCGTCGTCGTCCTCGCTCTGGACGGGGTCATCCCGTTCGAGCTGAGCCTCGCCTCCCGGCTCTTCGGCACCGCCACGGACGCCGACGAGCGCCCCCTCTACGAGGTGGTCACCTGCTCGCTGGACGGGCGCCCGGTCCGCACCGCCGCCGACTTCTCCATCACCGTCGAACGCGACTGCACCGCGCTGGCCGAGGCCGACACCCTGGTCATCCCCGCCTCCGAGGAGTTCGCCCGGATCACCGACCGGAACTCCCTGCCGCCCGGCGCCGCCGACGCGCTGGCGCTGCTGCGGCCGGACGCCCGGATCGCCGGCATCTGTATCGCCACCTTCCTGCTCGCCGCGGCCGGCCTGCTCGACGGGCGCGCCGCCGCCACCCACTGGCGGCACGCCGACCACTTCCGGCGGCACTATCCGCAGGTCGACCTCGCCCCCGACGTCCTGTTCGTGGACTCCGGGCGGATCGTGACCTCGGCCGGCGCGGCCGCCGGCATCGACCTGATCCTGCATCTGATCCGCGCCGACCACGGCAGCGCCATCGCCAACCAGGTGGCCCGGCGCTGCGTCGTCCCGCCGCAGCGCGAGGGCGGCCAGGCGCAGTACGTGGAGCGGCCCGTCCCGACCGCCACGGACGCCGGGACCTCCGCCACCCGCGCCTGGGCGCTCGACCGGCTCCACGAGCCGCTCCAGCTGGGCGACCTCGCCGACCACGCGGGAATGAGCCGGCGCACCTTCACCCGGAGGTTCCGGGCCGAGGTGGGGCTCAGCCCGGGCCAGTGGCTCACCCAGCAACGCGTGGACCTGGCCCGGCACCTGCTGGAGAGCAGCGACCTGCCGGTCAACCGGATCGCCGAACGGGTCGGCTTCGGCACCGGCGCGTCCCTGCGGCAGCACCTCCACACGGCGATCGGCGTCCCGCCGGGCGCATACCGGCGGACCTTCCGGAGCTGAGCACTGCCGGCAGCACCGCCGGCACGACGGCGGTGCGGTTCCGTGCCGCCGATCCTCTTGGCGTGTCCATGGGTTGGTGGTTCAATGCTCATGTTAGGAAACTTTCCTAACGAGCTCCGGATCGGGCTGTCCGACGTCCGGCCCGGGATGCCCGGCCTGGGGTGCCACGCCCGGGACGGCCGGCCTGGAATACCTGGCCCGGGCTGCCACGCCCGGGGTGCTACGCCCGTGGAGCCTGGCGCCGCCCGCGCCGGATCCGCCTCACCACCGACCCGTACGTCGCCGAGAGGACCACTCCCCATGGGCCGATGGACCACCAAGTCCCTGACGACCGGAGCGGCGCTCGCCGCTCTGCTCGCCATCACGGCGACGCCCGCCACCGCCGGGCCCCGCGACAACACCCCCGCCGCCGCCACGACGCCCGGCCAGGACCGCTCCCGGCCGCTCGACGCGCCGTTCCGCCACCCCGGCGTCCTGCTCGGCAGCCAGCAGTTGGCCTTCGTCAAGGCCAAGGTGGCCGCCGGCGCCGAGCCGTGGAAGTCCGCCTACGCGAAGCTCGCGGCCGACCGGTACGCCGCCCTGTCCTGGAAGCCCAAGCCGCGCGCCACCGTCGAGTGCGGCTCCGCGTCGAACCCCAACCACGGCTGCTCCGACGAGCGCGACGACTCGATGGCCGCCTACGCGCACGCCCTGCAGTGGGCCCTCACCGGCGACCGGCGGCACGCCGACAAGGCCATCGAGATCATGGATGCCTGGGCGAAGGTCATCCGCGAGCACACCAACACCAACGCGCAGTTGCAGAGCGGCTGGTCGGCCAACAACTGGGCCCGGGCGGCCGAACTGGTCCGGTACTCCGGGGCGGGCTGGCCCACCGCCTCGGTCGACCGCTTCGCCACCATGCTCCGGACCGTCTACCTGCCCCAGCTCTCACCGGGCAGCCCCCGCAAGAACGGGAACTGGGAGCTGATCGAGACCGACGCGCTGATGGGCGTCGCCGTCTTCACCGACGACCACAAGGCCTTCGACCAGGCCGTGACGATGTGGCGGGCCCGGCTGCCCGCCTACGTCTACCTGACCACGGACGGGGACCTGCCGGTCCCGCCGCCCAAGGCGGGGATCAACGGCCGGGACGCCCTCGTCAAGTACTGGCAGGGCCAGCAGACCTTCGTGGACGGGCTCTCCCAGGAGACCTGCCGGGACTTCGGGCACACCGGCTGGGGCCTGGCCGCGGCCGCCCAGACCGCCGAGACCGCCCGCTTGCAGGGGCTCGACCTCTGGAGCGAGGGCCGGCAACGCCTGGTCAAGGCGGTGGAGTTCCACACCAAGTACGACAACGGCGCGAAGGCGCCCGGCTGGCTCTGCGGCGGCACCGTCGACACCGGTCTCGGCCCGGCCGTCCAGCTCGCCTACAACGAGTACCACGGCCGGGAAGGCCTCGCGATGCCGCAGACCGAGCGGTACGTGGCCGCCAACAGCCCGTTCGGCGCGGACTACTTCATCGGCTGGGAGACCCTCACCCACACCGGCACCCCCTGACCGCGCGGACTTCGTCGGTGCGGGCCGGAGACGCCCGCCCGCACCGACGAAGCCGGTCCCGACGGCCCGCGCCGACGACGTCCGCCCCCGGCTTCGGAACGCCTCGGCCTCACCTCGGCCGCAGAACGCCTCGGTCACTGAACACTGCGGTCACTGAACACTTCGGCCACGGAACGCCTCGGCTTCAGAACACCGACCAGCCGGTCGCCGTGGTCAGCGCGTCCAGGGCCGCGACCCCGAGCACCGAGTTCCCCGCGGTGTCCAGACCCGGGCTCCAGACGCAGACCGTGCCCCGGCCCGGCAGCACCGCCAGCACGCCCCCGCCGACACCGCTCTTGCCCGGCAGGCCCACCCGGTAGGCGAACTCCCCTGCCGCGTCGTACGTCCCGCAGGTGAGCAGCACCGCGTTGATCCGCTTGGCCTCGCTGCGGGACAGCAGCCGGGAACCGTCGGCCCTTATCCCGTGCCGGGCGAGGAAGAGCCCGGACAGGGCGAGGTCGCGGCAGCTCGCCTCGATCGCGCAGTGCGCGTAGTAGTGGGCGAGGACGCTGTCCACCGGGTTGCGCAGGTTGCCGTAGCTCGCCATGAAGTGGGCCATGGCGGCGTTGCGGTGGCCGTGCTGGGCTTCGGAGGAGGCGACCGAGTCGTCCACCGCGACGGCCGGGTTGCCGGATTCCGTGCGCAGGAACTCGCGGACCGCGCCCACCGCGTCGCCGGTCAGCTTGAGCAGCCGGTCCGTGACGACCAGCGCTCCGGCGTTGATGAACGGGTTGCGCGGGATCCCGTGCTCGGACTCCAGCTGCACCAGCGAGTTGAAGGGGTTGCCGGACGGTTCGCGGCCCACGCCCGTCCAGAGCGCGTCGCCGCCCTCCGCCAGCGCCAGGGCGAGGGTGAAGAGCTTGGACACCGACTGGACAGAGAACGGCTGCTGCCACGCGCCCGCGCCGAACACCTCGCCGTCCACGGTGGCGATCGCCATCCCGAAGGCCGTCGGGTCGGCCTTCGCGAGCGCCGGGATGTAGTCGGCGACCCGCCCCCGGCCGGGCGCCCGCCGCGCCGCCTCCATCGCATCCTGCAACAGCACCTGGTAGTCCACATCGTTCACGCCGCCATTGTGGTCCACCGCCGCAGGCCGGCGGCACGGCAGGTACCCGTGCCGCCGGTCCGGACCGGGAGGCACCCCGTCCGGACCGGGAGGCACCCCCGTCCGGACCGGGGCGCCGGCCGCGTCGGACGAGCACCGTGCGACGAGCACCGCCGACCGGGGCACCGTGCGACGAGCTACCGTCGACCGGGCACCGTGCGACGGGCACCATCGACCGGGCGCGCCGTCAGGTGAGCACCGGCGCCAGCAGCTCGGCGGTCCTCGCGACCAGCGCGCTGTCGCTCGGACCGGTGGCGGCGTGGGTGGTGGTCAGGACGGCCAGCACGATGGGCGGTCCGTCCGGGGGCCGGACGACGCCCACGTCGTTCGCCACCCCGTACGAGCTCGCGGTACCGGTCTTGTCCGCCAGCGTCCAGTCCTTCGGCAGGCCCTTGCGGAACCGCTCGGTGTTGGTCGTGTTGGCGACCAGCCAGCCGGTCAGCCGCTCGCGGTCGCGGGGCGCGAGCACGTCACCGAGGAGAAGGCGCCCGAACGTCGCCCCGATGGCGCGGGGGCTGGTGCTGTCGGTCGTCCGCCAGGGCTCCGCCGAATTGAGGTCGGGCTCCCACCGGTCGAGCCGGGTCCGCCCGTCCCCGGTCGAACGGCAGAACCGGGTGACGGCGGTGGGGCCGCCCAGCTCGCGGAGGAGGAGGTTGCCGGCCAGGTTGTCGCTCTCGCCGATCGCCGCGGCGCACAGCGCCTCGATGGTCATGCCGTTGGCGAGGTTCTCCTCCAAGCCGGTGACCGGGCCGTATCCCGACTTCTTCACCTCCTGCGCGGTGTAGTGGATCCGCTTCGCCAGGGACCCGCTGTTGCGGTCGATGTCCCGCAGCACGGCCGCGGCGGCCAGCGGCTTGAAGACCGAGCAGAGCGGGAACCGCTCGTCCGCGCGGTACGACACCGTGACGCCCGTGGCCGTGTTCCGGGCGAACACCCCGAGCCGGGCGGCGTGCTCCCGCTCCAACGCGGCCAACTCCCGGGCTACCGCGTCGCCACCGGGCGACGAGGCGTAGGCCCGTCCGCCCGTGAGTAAGCCGCCGGCCAGCACCGCCCCGGCGCCGGCCGTCAGCACCGAGCGGCGGGACGGACGTGCTCCTGAAGTCCCCATCAGCGTCTCCTTCTGCCCTGTTCTGTCTCGTGGTCACGACAACGATCAACACGCAACGAGGGGCCGAGAAGTTCCATCCGACTTCCACTGCACACGAACGAGTGAGTCCGGCCGGGCTCGGGGGACGCGGGCCGCCGCCGGACGGGTGGTGGGGGCGGCCCCCCGGGGGGGGGGCGGCCCCCCCGGGCGGGGGGCGGGCGCCCCCCGCCCGGCCCCCCCGCGGGCGGGGGGGGGGGGCCGGGGGGCCGGCGGGGCCTGGGGGGGGGCGGGGGCCCGGGGGGGGGGGGGGGGCCGGGGCGGTGCGGGCGGGCCGGTTCCGCCGCAACCCCGGCCGGTCTGGACGGAGTTGGAG
>NZ_JBHJUK010000152.1:0-19514 GCF_042266225.1 Kitasatospora sp. NPDC056181 | reverse complement strand
TGCCCGGCCTGGGCAGCCCGGTCGGCCCACCGGCTCCCGCCGGTGCGTCACACGGCTCGTCGGGCACCTCCCCGGGCACCACCCGAGGCGGATCGGCAGTCGGCTCGGCGCCCGGATCGGCAGGCGGCTCGGCAGGCGGTTCACCGGGCGGTGGAGGCGGATCCGGCTCCGCGGCCGGCAAGGCCGTCGCGATCGTCCTCGGGATCATCCTGCTGTTCGCGTGGGTCAACTCCCACCAGTCCAGCAGCCCTTCCCCGGAACCGCCGACCCCCGTGACGGCCGCCATCGGCGGGACCGTCCCGAAGCCTCCCCCCACCCTGCCGCCCGTTCCGGAACCGCCTCCCGTACCCGCCCCGCCACCCGTCCCCTCCCCCGTACCCACGCCACCGCCCGCACCGGAGCCACCGCCGCAACCCGCGCCCCCGCCGCCTCCGCCGCCCCCTCCGCCCCCGCCGCCGGACCCGGTGGAGACCGCCCGGGCCGGCGACTGCTTCGACAACACCGGGACCGAACAGCAGACCAAGCTCAAACCGGTGGACTGCGGTGACGGCGTCTTCAAAGTGGTCAAGGTCCTCGCGGGCACCACGGACAAGAGCGGCTGCGACAGCGCCGTCAACGGGACGGGGAGCATCACGTACCCGCAGTACAACCGCGTCCTCTGCCTGAGCTACCAGAACCGGAACACCGCCTACTACGCCAAGCCCGGGCAGTGCGTCTACGGCGGCCCCGCCAACTCCCCCTGGAGCCTTCAGACCTGCCGGCCGGGCACCTTCACCGTCCTGTCCCGCACCCAGGGGGAGAGCGCCGGCAGCTGGTGCAACTCGACGGAGGGCTACCAGCTGAGCGAGTACTTCACCGTCCCCCGGTGGCCCGGCCAGAGCATGCGGCTCTGCCTCTCGATGAACTACCCCGACGCGATGGGGCGGGCCGTCGTGAACCAGTGCATGAGCAAGAGCGGCTCGGGCAGCCAGGTGACCTTCACCGCCGTCTCCTGCGGTCAGGCCAACGTCGTGGTGACGGGCCGGACCCCGACGTACCACGACATCGCCTTCTGCCGCGGGGACGGCGCGACCTGGTGGCAGCCCCCCGAGTACCCCAACCTCGGCTACACGGTCTGCTACCGGGCCCGCTGAGAACCGGCCGGAGGGGAACCGCGGTCACCCCACCGGGCCGGAGGGGAACCGCGGTCACCCCGCCGGGCCGGGCGCGTCCGCCGGACCGGGGGCGCCCGCCGCCATCGCCGCCAGGGCGGCGGCGGCCGCTCCGGTCCTCGGGTGGTCGTCACCGAAGATCCGCCGGGCGAGCGCGAGGGCCGTGCGTCCGGCCGGCACCGCCCGTTCGGCGTCCCCCAGCCGGTGGTACGCGGCCGTGAGGACCTCGCAGTGCAGCAGGTACCGGGGGTGGTCCTCGCCGAAGGTCCACTTCGCGACGAGGAAGAACCCGTCCAGCACCTCGTGGACGGCGGCGTTCTCCTCGGCCATCCCCACCATGCGCGCCAGCGTCAGGTCGGCGTGGAACCCCTGGGAGTCCGGGTCGTCCTCCCCGAGGACCCGCTGGCACCCTGCCAGTGCCTCCGCGAGCGGCGTCTCCGCCGCCCTGACGTCACCGGCCTGGAGGTACGCGCAGCCCAGGCCTCGCTGGAGGGCGATCGTCTCCCCGTGGTCGTCCCCGAGGACGCGCCGGGCGTCGGACAGCACCTGCCTGTACAGGGGAAGCGCCCGTTCGAGGTCGCCGATCTCGGCACGGGCGTCGGCGAGCAGCCGGACCACGGGCACCGCGCCGGGGTGGCCGGGGCCGAGGAGGCGCCGGGCATCGGCGGCGGCCCGCTCGGCCAGGGGGAGGGCCCGCAGGGTGTCGTGCGACGCGAGGTGGGCGGCCGCGAGGTTGTGACGGGACGCCAGGGTGTCCGGGTGGTCCTCGCCGAGGACCCGGCGGCGGTCGTCGAGGTTCCGCTCCAGCAGGGCGACCGCCCGCTCGGAGTCGCCCGCCTCGCCCACCGCGCAGGCGAGGTTGTTCCGCGTGGACAGCGTGGTCGGGTGGTCCTCGCCCAGCACGCGGAGGCTGATGTCCAGGGTCTGTTCCAGCAGGGCGCACGCCCGCCGGGTGTCGCCGACGAGCCCGCAGGCGACGGCCAGGTTGTTCCGGTTGTGCAGGGTGTTCGGATGATCCGGGCCGAGGGCCACCAGCAGGCCGGCGAGGTTCTGCTCCAGGAGCGCGATCGCCCGGAGCACGTCGCCGGAGTCGGAGTAGGCGGCGGCGAGGGCCTCACCGCAGACCATCGTGTTCGGGTGGTCCCGGCCGAGGACCCGCTGGTAGTCGGCGAGGTTGCGTTCGAGGAGGGCGACGGCCCGCTCGACCTCACCCGTGTTCTTCAACCAGGTGAGCGCGAGGTTGGTCCGCGCCCGCAGGGTCGCCACGTGGTCCTCGCCGAGGACGCGGCGCATGGCCGCGACGGTCTGCTCGAACAGGGGCACGGCCTGGCCCGCGTCACCTGCCACGCGCAGGGCGTCGGCGAGGTTGTGGGTGCAGATCAGGGTGCTGGGGTCGTCCGGCCCGGCCAGGCGCCGGAAGCCGTCGCCGGCCCGGCGCAGGTGGGCGATCCCGGTCCCGAGGTCGCCGCGGAGGCGGGCGAAGACGCCGGCCTGGTTGAGGAGGCCCGCGGTGTGCAGGTTGTCGGTGTCGGCCGCGGCGTGCTCGGCCAGGGCGGCGACGTGGCCGGACAGGCGCTGCCACCCCGCCCAGGTGCGCACCTCCGTCGGCGTGCCGGGCATCGCCGCGACCAGCAGTGCGGTGGCCTGCGTGCGCGCCCTGGCGACCGCGTCCGGCGTGCGGTGCGGATCCTCGGGGTCGGGCGTCCGGGCGAGTGCCTGGACCAGCCGGTGGACCGTCAGGCGGGGCTCGGACCCACCACCGGCGTGGTCCCCGGGCTCGCGCGTGATCATGCTGTAGGCCGCGAGGCGGCCGAGTGCGTGCGTCAGCTCCGCCTCGTCCGCCAGACCGTCGAGCAGTCCACGGTCGATCGCGTCCGGGGCGAACCAGGCCAGCACCCGCAGGACCTCCGCGGCCAGCGGGGTACCGGCGAGGCGGTCGAGCGTGACGCGCCACACCCGGGCGATCGTGCGCCCCGGGTCGGTGCCCTCGTCGCCCCTGGCGTACACCGCGGCCGGGTGCTCGGCGATCAGCCGGACGTAGTCGCGGCCGGACAGGCCTGTCTGCGCGAGGTAGGCACCCGCCTGGACGACGGCCAGCGGGAGGAAGCCCAGCGCCGCGCACACCTCCCGGCCGCCGTCCGGGCCGCCCGGCCCGGCCTTCGCGCTCGCGCCGAGCAGCCGGATCGCGTCCTCGGCCGTCAACGACCCGAGGGGCTGCTCGCCCGCCCCGATCCGGTGCCAGCCGACCGTGCTGCGGCTGGTGACCAGGATCCGGCCCCCGCCCCCGACAGCGGCCAGCAGCGGCGCGACGTCCTCGGCGGTCTCCGCGTTGTCGAGCACCACCAGCCAGTCCCGGTGTTCCGACAGCCAGGCGACGGCCCGCTCGACCAGCGCCTCGGACGGCAGGACGGCCAGCGAGGGTTCGAGTGCGAGGGCGAACCTGCGCAGGCCCGCCGCGATCCCCGCCGGATCGTCGGCCGTGATCCACACGATCTGGCGGTACCGGTGCGCGGACGTCAGCGCGTGGTGCGCGGCCAGGGCGCTCTTGCCCACCCCGCCGAGCCCGTGCACCACGTGCACCACGGCCCCCGGCCCGGCGGCCAGGGCGCGCTCGATCCGGGACAGCTCCCCGGCGCGTCCGACGAACAGCGGCACCGGTCCGGGCATCCCCACCGGCGCCGCGGTCGGCGGGACTTCGGCCACCGCGCGCAGCGCGGGGAACCGCGTGACGGTGATCGGCGAATGGTCCCCGGTGGTGATCTGCCCGTAGTTCGGCCCGCCGACCGCCACCGACCTGGCGCCGGCGGCGACCACGCGGATGCCGGGCCCCGGCACCGCCTGGCTCATCGCGGCCCCGCTCCGGTCAGCCCATCCCCCTCGGGCACGACGACTCCCCCTCCACCGCGGCGGCCCATGGCCGTACTCCCAGCAGCGTAGCCGCGAACCCCGCGCCGGAGGGGTGTCCTGCACGCCCTCGGCCGGCGCAGCACCGCTCCGTCCTGCGACCGCCCTGCCGCCCTACCGCCCTACCGCCCTACCGCCCTACCGCCCGGGATGCTCGACGAGTTCCGTCCGGTGCACCAGCGCGACGGCCCGGCCGTCCAGAAGGACCAGCGCCGCGTCGTGGCCGGCGCCGACGGAGGCCCGGGCGACGGACAGCGGCTGGCCGATGCCGACGGTCGGCAGGGGCGGGGCCAGCAGTCCGCCGACCTGGCCCACCAGGCTGTCCGGCTTGGCGCGGCCGTCGGCGAGCGCGCCCTCGACGGCCGCCGTGGAGAGCGAGCCGACGACCTCCGTGGCGCTGACCCCGTACGGGCGCGCCCGGCGGGGCAGCACCACGGGCGCGACGCCACCGGGCACGGCGCGCAGCACCGGAAGGGCGTCGGCGAGCGGGGCGTCCGCGGCGACGGTGGGCAGCCGGCCGGCCGTGCGGGGGACGGCGTCCAGCACCGCGCGCACCGTCCGCTCGGTGTCGGTGGCGGTCCGCGGCTCCTCCAGGAAGCCCCACTGCCGCAACCAGTCGTCGCTGAACACCTTGGAGAGGTAGGACCGGCCGGAGTCGGGAAGCAGCACCACGACCAGGTCCTCCGGGCCGAGGCCGCGCGCCACCCGCAGGGCGGCCGCCACCGCCGTGCCCGAGGACGGGCCGGCCAGCAGTCCCTCCTCGCGGGCGAGGCGGCGGGCGGTCAGCAGGGACTCCCGGTCCGGGATCCGTTCGAAACGGTCCACGACCTCGCGGTGGAAGGAGTCCGGCCAGAGGTCCTCCTCCGTGCCCGGGTGGAGGAAGTGGCCGATGCTCTCGACGAAGTACGGGCTGCCGTCGCCCCCGGCGTAGAGCGAGGCCTCCGGGTCCGCCCCGACCACGGTGACGGCGCCGCCCGAGACCTGCTTGAGGTGGGCGCCGGTGCCGCTGATGGTGCCGCCGGTGCCGACCCCCGCCACGAAGTGGGTGACCCGGCCGGCGGTCTGCTCCCAGATCTCGGGGCCGGTGGTCCGGACGTGCGCGTCGGGGTTGGCGGGATTGTCGTACTGGTTGGCGAGCCAGGCACCGGGGATCTCCTCTGCGAGCCGGCTCACCACGTTGAAGAGGTGGTCCGGGTGCTCGCGGGGCACGGTGGTCGGCGCCGTCACGACCTCCGCGCCGTAGGCCCGGAGGATGTCCGACTTCTCCGGCGCGGAACGGTCCGACACTCCGGCGATCACGCGGTAGCCGCGCCGGCGGCCGACGATCGTCAGACCGATCCCGGTGTTGCCGGACGTCGCCTCGACGATCGTCCCGCCGGGGCGCAGCAGGCCGTCCCGCTCGGCCGCCAGCACCATGGACAGGGCGGCCCGGTCCTTGACGCTCCCGCCGATGTTGAGGAACTCGGCCTTGGCGTACACGGGAGCGGCGATCCCCGCGCCGAGCCGGGCGAGCCGGAACAGCGGCGTGCCACCGATCGCGTCGACCACCGATTCGTGTACCGCCATGGCGGGTCTCCTTCCGGGCTGAGCAGAGCAGTCGACAAGGAGAACGATCCGGCCGCGCCCGCCGTTTCGGGCCCCCGGCCTCGCGCGCACGACGCCCGCGCGGGCAAGACGGGCGCGCGGGCATCACGGGCGCGCGGGCACCACGGGCACGCGGGCACCACGGGCACGACGCCCGCGCGGGCACGACGGGCGCTCACACGCACGACAGCACGTTCCGGCCGGCCGACGGCGAGGTCGTGCACGGGCCGGCCACCCCCGCACAGCCGGTGTTCGAGACCCGGGTGCGCGACGGCCGGCTGGAGGCTCGGTTCGCCGACGCCGGCTGACGCGGGCGGCCGTCCGGGGGCCGGACGGCCGTGTCGGCGGGGCCGGTCACGCCTCCTGGGCGTCGAGCCAGCTCAGCAGGACGGCCCGATCGGCCGGTGTGCCCGACACGGTGGCCGGGTCCCGCGCCCACCGGCGGATCCGCTGCACGGTCTCGTGGTCGAGGTCCAGGTAGAGCCGCCAGTGCGCGTACGGATGGCAGTTCGGGTGACTCGGCTCCTCGCAGTCCTGGAAGTGGGTGAAGAAGGCGTCCACCATGCGGTACACGATCTCGTCGGACATGGACGGGGCACTTCCTCACTCTCCGGATGCGGACCGCCGGCCTGCTCCGGCCCGGCGGCGGGCTCCTTTCCAGGGTGCGTGGTCCGGTCGCCGCAACAGGCGGTGCGAACGGCCCGTACGAACGGGACCAAGGTCCCGGTCGGCCCGTGCCGCACCCGGGAAGCCCCGACCCGGAAACCCCCGGCCCCGAGAACGGCGAAGCCCCCGAACACGGCGGAGGCCCGGTACCCGTGGGGGTGGGTACCGGGCCGTTCGTGGGCGCGGGGTCGGCCGCCGCCCGTCGGGGGTCAGCCGCGTCCGGAGGACTTCTGGGTGCGGCGGGAGACCGAGTCGAGCACCACGGCGGCGAGCAGGACCGCGCCGGTGATCATGTACTGGATGGCCTGCGCGGCGTGGACCATGTCCAGACCGGTGGTGATCGACTGGATGACCAGGATGCCGAGCAGTGCCGACCAGGTCTTGCCGCGCCCGCCGAAGAGGCTGGTACCGCCGATGACGGCCGCCGCGATGGCGCTCATCAGGACGTTGCCGCCACCGAGCGTCTTGTCGGCGGAGCCCTGCTGCGAGGCGATGAAGAGTCCGCCGAGGCCGGCCAGACCGGCCGAGATCATGAACACCGAGATGCGGACCCGGGCGACGTTGATGCCCGCCCGGCGGGCCGCCTCGATGCCGCCGCCGACGGCGAAGATCTGCCGGCCGTACGAGGTGCGGCGCAGCACGAAGTCGGTCAGCACGACCACGCCCAGCAGGATGACCAGGGGCAGCGGCAGGCCGCGGTCCTGGTTCAGCGTGTAGGCGCCGGCCAGGGCGAGCACGGCGAGGGCGCCGGTGCGCAGCGCGATCTCGCTGGTGCTGCGGGCGGGCAGGCCGGCCTCGGTGCGGCGGCGGGCGTCCAGGAGCTGCCCGGCCAGGAAGACGGCTATCGCGACGAGGGCGAGCAGCCAGGCGTAGAGGATGTCGCCGTCGCCGATGAAGTACGTGTCGAGGTTGGCGACGAGGCCGTCGTTGATGTTGTTGACGGTGCCGAGCTTGCCGAGCACGTAGTCCTGCAGACCGCTCCAGGCGAGCATGCCGGCGAGGGTGACGACGAAGGCGGGCACGCCGATCTTGGCGAAGAAGAAGCCGTGCAGGGCGCCCATGGCGACCGCGACGCCGATGGCGAGCAGGACCGCCAGGCCCTCGTTGAGGCCTTCGCGCACCGCCAGGACGGAGGTGACGGCCGCGCAGACGCCGGCGACGGAGCCGAGCGAGAGGTCGATCTCGCCGAGCAGCAGGACGAACACCACGCCGACGGCGATGAGGCCGGGACCGGCGATCCACTTGGTGATGTTGGTCAGGTTGTCGGCCTGGAGGAAGTGGCCGGTGACGCTCTGGAAGATGGCGGCGATCAGGATCAGGCCGATGACGACCGGGAGCGAGCCCAGGTCACCGCTCTTGATCTTGCGCTGGAACTCCTCCAGGTAGCCGGCGAGGCCGCCCTGGCGGACCAGGAGCCGGGGGTCCGTGGCCGGTGCGGCGGGCTGGGTCGGGGTGGTCTGGCTGGTGCTCACTTCGCTTCCTCCGCGATGCGTGCCTGGCGCCGGGTGACGGCGTTGTCGGTGGCGCCGGTGATGGCGGAGATGATCTCCTCGTGCGAGGTCCCGGCCACCGGGAAGACCCCGTTGTTGCGGCCCAGGCGCAGGACGGCGACGGTGTCGGCGACCGCCTTGACGTCCGCCATGTTGTGGCTGATCAGGATCACGCCGAGGCCGCGCTCGCGCAGCCGCTCGACCAGGTCGAGGACCTGCGCGGTCTGCTCGACGCCGAGGGCGGCGGTCGGCTCGTCGAGGATGACGATCTTCGGGTCGCCGACCAGCGCACGGGCGATGGCGACGACCTGGCGCTGACCGCCGGACAGCGCGGCGATCGGGATCCGCACGCTGGGGATCCGGATCGAGAGGGTGTCCAGCAGCTCCTTGGCGCGCCGCTCCATGGCGACCTCGTCCAGCGTGCCGTGGCGGCGCAGCTCACGGCCGAGGAAGAGGTTGGCGACGACGTCGAGGTTGTCGCAGAGCGCGAGGTCCTGGTAGACGGTGGCGACACCGAGTGCCTGGGCGTCCTGGGGGCGGCCGATGCGCACGGCACGGCCTTCCCAGCTGATGGTGCCCTCGTCGATCGGGTGGACGCCGGCGATCGTCTTGACCAGGGTCGACTTGCCGGCGCCGTTGTCGCCGACCAGCGCGACGACTTCGCCGGCGTGGACGTCGAGGTCGACGTCGGTGAGTGCCTGGACGGCGCCGAAGCGCTTGGAGACCTCGCGCAGCGCCAGTACGGGTGCGCCCGTCACGTGAACCATCTCCTGCGGGGTAGTGCGTGGGGTGGGTGGGGTCGAGCGGGGCCGTGGGCCGGCGCTCCCCGGGTGAACGGGGAGCGCCGTGGCCACTTCGCCCGGCCGGCGCGTTACTTGATGCCGGCGGCGGTGCAGGCGGCGGCGAAGTCCGCGGTGCAGATGTCCGCGGCCTTGTAGAGGCCGTCGGCGATCACGGTGTCGTTGATGTTCGCCTTGGTGACGACCTTGGGCTCGAGCAGCTTGGCCGGGATGCCCTTGTCGGTGTCGCTGTCCACGGTGGCGGAGGCGACGCCCTTGATGTCCTTGCCCTGGAGCAGGTTGACGGCGAGTTCGGCGGCGCTCTCGGCGAGCGGCTTGTACGCCTTGTAGATGGTGTAGGCCTGGTCGCCCGCCACGATCCGCTGCACGGCGTCGAGGCCGGCGTCCTGGCCGCCGACCGGCACGCTGATGCCGGCGGACTTCAGCTGGGTGACGATGGCGCCCGCCATGCCGTCGTTGGCGGAGTAGACGGCCTGGAAGCCGTCCTTGCCGAACTGGGTGATGGCGGCGCCGATCTTCTGACCCGCCACGGTGGGCTTCCACTCACCGGACTGCTCGTAGACGACCTTCTTGACCTTGCCGTCCAGCGCCTTGTGCGCACCCGACTTGAACTTGGCGGCGTTCGGGTCGGCCTCGTCACCGTTGATCATGACGATGTTGGCGTCCGCGGCCTTGGCGCCGAGCGCGTCCAGCAGGGCCTGGCCCTGGAGCTCGCCGACCTTCTCGTTGTCGAACGAGACGTAGGCCGAGACCGGGCCGGTGGCCAGGCGGTCGTAGGCGATGACCTTGACACCCTTGTCGGCCGCCTCCTTCACCCAGGACTGGGTGGACTTGGCGTCGAAGGCGTCCAGCACGATCACCTTCACGCCCTGGGCGATCAGGGTGTCGAACTGCTGCTTCTGCTTGGCGGCGCTGCCCTCGGCGTTGCTGTACTGCACCTTGCAGTCCGGGCAGAGGGACTTGACCTTCGCCTCGATGAACGGCCGGTCGAAGGACTCGTAACGCGTGGAGGAGGCGTTCTCCGGAAGCAGCAGGCCGATGGACTTGGTGTCGCCGGAGCTCGCGCTGTCCTTCTTGTCGCCGCCGGCCTTGCCACAGGCGGCCATGGACAGGGCCATCGAGACCGCGGCGGTGCCGATGACGAGGCGACGCGTCATTGCGTTCATGTGGGGGGTGCCTCCCTGACGGTGCCGCAACACTGCGGCGGGGTGGGAGGAGTTAATCCGTCGCCGCGGCATGACGTCAATAAGTAAATCCAAGACCTGGCCAGTCGAGGGCTATTCGTTATCTTCATGAACACCTATCCGCGATTGAAACTTGGAGGAACCTCCGAGTACCAAACTGGCAGTGCATGACAGAACGGACGAATCGACACGCCAAACGGTCGTGACCTGGTACGGACCTGAGCGGACCCGAACACGTCGAAGCAGAACCGGAGCATCACATCACCCCCGCACCGCCTCCACAATTTCTTGACACGGACAGGGCAAGTCGGATCTTGTGTTCAAGAGTTTGATCGGAGGGCCGTGAATGGCGGCGCAACCGCCTCAGCCGACGGCGATCTCGCGCGCCCCGCGGGCACGGTAACGGCCCGGGGTCGTGCCGAAGAGACGGCTGAAGGCGTGCGAGAGGGCGTACGGCGTGCTGTAGCCGACCCGGCGGGCGATCGCGTCCAGCGGGTCGTCGGTCTGCCGGAGCAGGGAGGCGGCACGGGTCATCCGCCACCAGGTGAGGTAGGCCATCGGCGGCCGGCCGACCAGGGCGGTGAAGCGGCGGGTGAGCGTCGCGCGCGACACCCCGGCCTCGGCGGCGAGGTCGTCGGCGCTCCAGGCGCGGGCCGGGTCCTCGTGCACCGCGCGCAGAGCGGCGGCCACCACCGGGTCGCCGAGGGCCGCCGGCCAGCGGGCGCCGGTCGGCGGCTCCGGCGCCCCGGTCGCAGGCCCCGGCGGGCCGGCCGAGGCCGGGACGGCGTCCGGGCCCGGCTCCCGCGTCAGCCAGGCCCGCACCATGTACACCAACAGCAGGTCGATCAGGCTCGGCACCGCCAGCGCCGCGCCGGCTTGGTCCGCTCCCAGCTCGCCGCCCAACAGGTCGACGGCCGAACGCAGTTGAGGGTGGCTTCCGACCCGGTTCGGCAGATGGACGACATCCGGCAGCTCGCGCATCAGCGGGTGCGTGCGGCTGTGGTCCAGCCGGTACTTCCCGCAGAGCAACTCGGCCACGGGAGCACCCGGTTCGACACTGCCCATGGGTGGCGACGCCGGGGGCGGCACCGGCCGGCCGGGTCCGAGGAGACGGTCGATCGGCACCGCCCGCTCGGCCTCGGCCGGCTCCAGCGGCTCGCTCGCGATCACGTGGCCCGTCCCGTGCGGCAGCAGCACCGCGTCACCGGCGCCGAGGCTGACGGGCGCGCCGCCGTCCGGCAGCAGCCAGCAGCCGCCCTCCAGTACGACGTGGAACCCCGCCCCGTCGTACCCGGGAATCCGGGTGCACCACCGGCCCGCCACCCGCAGCCGGTTGGAGGAGGGCCGCCCGATCCGTACGGCCGAAATCGCGTCACTGACCACGTCCATGAGCCCATGCTAGCCCGCGCGGAGCGGCACTGAGCCGATCGCGTATCGAAGTGAGCAGAACAGGTATTGAGCCGCTCAGGCCGGTCCTCCTAGGCTCTGGAGCAGCGGGGGACGAGAGAGCGCCGCCGGAGCTTGTGGGGAGTAGGGATCATGGAACGGATCGTGCTCGGGGACGCCGAGATCATCAGGGTCGTGGAGTGGCAGGGGCCGTTCGCGCCGGCCCAGGCCATCGTGCCCGGGTTGGCGGCGACCGCCTGGAAGGAGAACGAGGACTGGCTGGCGCCCGACCACTGGGATCCGTCGACCGACAGCTACGTGGCCGCGCTGCAGACCTGGGTGATCCGCCACCAGGGCCGTACCGTCCTGGTGGACACCGGCGTCGGCAACGGGCGCGAGCGCCCGCACACCCCGCAGTTCCACCAGCGGCAGGGCGACTTCCCCGCCCGGCTCGCCGCGGCGGGCGTGCGGCCGGAGGAGGTCGACGTGGTGGTCAACACCCACCTGCACGCCGACCACGTCGGCTGGAACACCGTTGACCGGGACGGCGCCTGGGTGCCGGCCTTCCCCAACGCCGTGTACCTCATGCCGGCCGCCGACCACGCCGCACTGGCCGCCGACGCGGCCGACGGCGCCCCGCTCCCGGCGGCCGGCACCGAGGCCGAGCGCGGCCGCAGGGAGGACCGCCGGCTGATGTACGCCGACAGCATCCTCCCGGTCGAGCGGGCCGGGCAGGCGGTGCTGTGGGAGGACACCCACCGGATCGACGACGGGCTGACCCTGGAGACGGCGCCCGGCCACAGCCCCGGATCCTCGGTGCTGCGGCTCGCCTCGCACGGCGAACGGGCCGTCTTCGTCGGCGACTTGCTGCACAGCCCGGTGCAGCTCCTGCACCCCTCCAGCAACAGCTGCTTCTGCGAGGACCCGGCGCAGGCCGCCGCCAGCCGGCTGCGCGTCCTCGAACGGGCGGCAGACGAGCGGGAGTTGGTCATCCCGGCACACTTCGGAGGCTCCGGGGCCGCCGAAGTCCGGCGCACCGGTTCAGGGTTCGCCGTCTCCCGCTGGGCGGTCTGACCCCCGCAACCGGCCGGCCGCCCCGGGGCTGCGAGATCGTGGCGGCCGACGCCGGGGCGGCCGGATCGGGGCGGCCCGGCCCGGCACGGGGGTCCGGGCCGGGCCGTCCCCTACTACCGCCGCCGCATCGCGTCGACCACCCGGGCGAGGTCCTGCTCGGCGACGTCCGGGTGGGCGAGCAGGGCGTCCCGGACGGCACCGAGGACGGGGCCGCCGCCCGCCAGGGCGAGGTCCTTCGCCGCCAGCCGGACGGGGAAGTCGGAGTCCGTGCTCCGGGCGCGTGCCACCGCACCGCCCAGCGGCCCCCGGGCGAGCGCACCGAGCGTCAGCTCCTCCGGCAGGCCCAGGGAGTCGGCGAGCGCGAGCGCCTCACCGATCACCGCGACTCCCCCGACCATCGCGCTGATCAGTACGAGCTTGAGGGCGGCACCCGCACCGGGGCCGCCGCAGCGGACCACGGTGCCGAGGACGTCGAGCACGGGCTGCACCCGGTCGAGGTCCTCCGGCCGCCCACCGGCCAGCACGGTGAGCTGACCGGAGGCCGCCGGGCCGACACTGCCCAGCACCGGGGCGTCCACCATGGCCACGCCGTCCGGAAGCCGGCGGCGCAGGGCGGCGGTGGCGTCCGGGCCGATGGACGACATGTCGGTCCAGAGTGCCCCGGCCGCCAGCTCCGCCGTGAACCGGTCGGCCACCGACTCGACCGCCGCCGGGTCGGCCAGCATGGTGATGACGAGGCCGGCCCCCTGCACGGCCTCGGCGGGGGAGGATGCGGCGTCCAGACCCCCGGTCCTGGCGGGACTGCGGTTCCACACCGTCAACGGGTGTCCGGCGGCGGCGAGTCGACGGGCCATCGGCAGGCCCATCCGGCCCAGCCCGAGAAATGCGATCTTTTCCATGCCGTCCACGCTAGAAAGGGAGCAGCCAGGCGACAAGCGAATGTCTCGCATGGTAGCCATGCGGAATGGACATGGCCTGGTTCGAAGTCTTCCGCACCGCCGCCCGCTCTGGCTCGTTCACCGCCGCCGGGGAGCGACTCGGGTTCACGCAGTCGGCGATCTCCCGTCAGATCTCCACCCTGGAGGCCGAGCTCGGGGTGGTGCTGTTCGACCGGCTGGCGCGCGGCGTCCGCCTCACCGAGCAGGGCCGCACCCTGCTGCCGCACGCCGACGCGATGCTCGACCGGCTCGACGGCACCCGGCGCGAGCTGGCCGCCCTGGCCGGGCTGAACCACGGCCGGCTGCGGGTCGGCGCCTTCGACAGTGCCAACGCCGCCCTGGTCCCGGGCGCACTCGCGGCCTTCAGGGACGCACACCCCCGGGTCTCGATCTCGCTCACGGAAGGGCTCTCGGCCGCGCTGCTCGACCGGCTGCGGGACGGCGAGATCGATCTCGCCGTGGTCGTCGGGTATCCCGAACAGCCTTATGACGGCGATGCGTTCGACCTCCGGCCGCTGGCCGAGGACGCCGTCCTGGTGGCCCTCCCCCACGACCATCCGCTGGCCGCCCGGAGCCGGCTGCGACTGTCCGAACTGGCCGGGGAGAACTGGATCGCCGGCAGCCGACAGGCCGAGTCCACCCTGCTGTCCGCCTGTCTCCGCAGCGGCTTCCGTCCGCGCGTCGAGTACGAGGTGGCGGGCTGGACGGCCAAGCTGGGCCTGGTCTCCGCCGGGCTCGGGCCGACGCTCATCCCTTCGCTGGCCGCCCGCGCCGCGCGACCCGACGTGGCCCTCGTCGCCCTGCACCCCGAGGACACCCCCGTCCGTCTGGTGCAGACCGCCACCCGTCGCGGCCAGTCCGTACCACCGGCCGCCGCCGCCTTCCTCGACCTGCTCCGAACGGCGACGCAGGCAGCGACCCCGCCAGCAGCAACCCCGCAGGCAGCGACCCCGCGGTGAGGCCGGGCCTCGACCGGCGCGGGTCCGGGTGAGCAGACCCTCAAGTCGGCGCGGCCTCCGTGAAACGCTGACCGGCATGGACGCAGCGTCGAACGATCAGGCCGTGCGGAGCTTTCTGTCGACGATCCGGGTCGGCGACCTCTGCAGCGGGGTGGCGACGGAGATCTCCCGCTCTCACGGGGTCGCGGTGACGTTGGACGGATTCCCCACGAAACCGCTGGGATCGGTCGGCCCCCCGGATCTGCCCTGGGGGCGGGCACGGACCGAGGTCGTGGAGGTCGGCCGGCGGATCACCGCCGAGGTGATCGCCGTCGACCCGGACGAGGGCCGGGTCCGGCGGCGGAGAGTGGTCCTCTGGCGGCGGCAGACCCCGTCCGGTCCCGCCGTTCCGTTCTGAGCGCCCCCGGGAGGAGGACCACTGCCCCGGGTGGCGTGAGCGGCGCGTCGGCGGCGGCCTCCCGACCGGGCCGGCCGCCGACTGCGCGAAGTCCGGCTACGCCCGGTCCACGCGTACCCCGCCGAGCAGACCCCAGGCGTCCACCCGGACGGTCGGGCCGCCCGGCTCGGTCGGCCCGTCGTCGCTGACCCCGCCCAGACGCAGGCCGCCCACCTGCACGCGCACGTTCGGCCGGACGGTGAGGTGCACGCCACCGATCAGGCTCAGCTTGGTGATCCGCAGCTCGGCGCCGTCCGGGAGGTCCACGTCGGTCAGGTCGATGTCGGCGCCGCCGATCAACGAGGCCGTCACCGTCCGCTCGTGGACGGTCGCCCCGGCCAGCTTGTGGCCGCCGATGATGCTCACCCGGAGGTCGGTGCGGTCGCGGTCCTGCTCGATGCTCTTCGTCATGCCCCATACGCTAGGGCCCCCGTCACCAGGCCCGGAAGTGCGTCAGGGCCCGCCATTCCTGTGACAGTTGTCATCTCCGGAGCATGCAGGGAGACTCCACGGAGCATCCCCGGAGCCCCGGCGCCGACGCTCCCAGGGCGCGGGGCGGGCGCCCTCGACGGCTCGGCCCCTACGGCGGCGTCCCGTCCCTGATCCGGAACGCGTCGGTGGCGCCGGTGAGTTCGAGCATCCGCAGCACCAGGGGGCGGGGCCGGGCCAGTTCGATCCGGCTGCCGACGGCCTCGGCGCGGGACCTGGCGCGCAGCATCGCGTTCAGACCGGTCGAGTCGCAGAACTCCAGGTCGCCGCAGTCGAGCACGACGACGGTGGCGGGACCGGCCAGCGCGGCGTCGAGGGCGGCCTCCACCGAACCGACGGTGTCCAGGTCGAGCTCACCACGGAGGGTGAGCACCGTCCCTTCGGCGCACGGCCGCGTCTCGATCGTGATCCCGCCCGGTTCGACCGCGGGGCCGGAGTTCTTCGGCGTGTGACGGTTCATGGGCTCGGCTCCTCCCGCCCGCGCCTGCCGGATCCTTCCACGATAGGCCCGTTCGGCCGGTCCGGCGGCCGGTCACCGCAGGGCACCGACCACGGTGACGCCCCGACCCCGAGGAGTCGCCGGACCGGCCCTGCGACGACCGCCGCACGGTCCGTCCGGTTTCGCCGTGGTGCGCCGCCGGTCGCCCGGGTACACGCGGCGCAGGGAGATCCGGCCCGGCCGTACCCGCGACCGGAAGGGCCGGCGGGCCGGGCACCCCGGGAGGAGACCGCCATGGCCCGAGGATCGAGCCCCAAGCGGGAACGGCAGTACGAACACGTCAAGGAGAGCGCGCTCGACCGCGGCGAGAACAGGAAGCGGGCCGAGGAGACCGCCGCCCGGACGGGCCCGCCAAGGCGAGTCGAAGACCGCCGGCCGCTCCTCCACGCACGACGTCTCCTCCGGGCGGCGGGGCGGCCGGCGCTCGCACCGGGGCGCCCAGGGGCCCACCTACGACCAGCTGTACAACGAGGCCGAGCACCGCACCATCAAGGGCCGTTCGAAGATGAACAAGCGCGAGCTGGAGCACGCCCTGGGACGCTGACCCACGCCTGAAGCAGCACGCGGACACTCGGACCCACGTCGGACGCACGTCGGACGCCCGACCGGCCGGACGGTCCCGGCCCGCGCGTCGCCCTGCGCCAGCGTTTGCCCGGGCCCTGCCCGGATACACGCCGGGTCAGCAAGCCCGCGTTGCCGTCGCCGGAGCGGCCGGATCCGTCCGGGACACCGGAGCGACCGGCACGGACGCGCCGCGCACGGGAGGCGATGGCCATGACGACCCAGGAGTCCGGCGGCGCGGCCGCCACCCCCGAGCAGACCCGGACACAGCCCCGGACGCTGCCCCGGACGCTGCCCCGGACGGGCCGGCAGGAATCGCCGGAGGAGCGGGCCGACCGGCGCTGGAGCGAGATGCTCCAGGAGGTCCGGGTGGCGCAGACCGGCTCGCAGATCCTGTTCGGCTTCCTGCTGAGCGTCGCCTTCATGCCCCGTTTCGCCGAACTCGGCGCCTACGACCGCGGGCTCTACGTGGTGGCGGTCGTCCTGGGCGCCCTGGCCACTGCCGCGCTGACCGCGCCCGTCTCGTACCACCGGGTGCTGGCCGGCCGCCGGCTCAAGCCCCAGCTGGTGGACGGCGCGGCACGGCTGGTCGGGGCCGGGCTGGTGTTGCTGGCCCTCGCCGTCGGCTCCGCCCTGCTGCTCCTGCTGCGGGTCGCCACCGGCGCGGCGGCTGCCGCGGGGATCGCCGCGGGCGTGATGCTGTGGTTCGCCACCTGCTGGCTGTTCCTTCCCGTCCACGCGCTGCGCCACTACCTCACGAACGGACACGGGAACACGAGCGGGCACGCGAACGCGAGCGCGAACGGACACGGACACGGCCACGCGAACGCGAACGGGCAGGACGGCAGTCACCGCCGGCCCTGACCCCTGCCCGACGCCGGCCCCACCGCTGTCCGTCAGCCCCACCACTGTTCGGGGACGACGTCCCCCTCGTCCGCCCGGGCGGCCGCCGCCGGGGCCGGGCCGGGACCGGACGTCACCAGCAGCCCGTCCCTCCCGGCCTCGGCGACCTGGTAGCCGGACTCGCGCAGCACCACGGCGACCGCCCCGCTCACCGCTGCCCGGATGCCGTCGTCGGGCGACTGCCCGTCAACGGGCACGGGCGAAGGCACGGGCGAACGGGCGGGCGTCGGCGCGGGGGTCCAGCCGACCACCACACCCTGTGGCCGGTGGCCGATCCGCAGGCCCGACGGGCCCTGCCCGGTGTCGAACCCGGCGCGGGCCAGGGTCGCGGTCACGTCCTCGAAGAGTTCCCGGTGATCCACCATTGGCGCAGCGTAGGCCTGCGAACGCGCCCTCCCGGCGCACGGCGCGCGCCGAAACGGTTCAGCGCCCCGTCAACAGCACCCGGGCGCACCACAGCCGGTCCCACCGGCGGCCGATCGGCCCCCACACCCCCCGGACGGCCCGACACGAGCGGCCGTCAGGGCCGATGGACGTGCACAGGCGGCCCCCTGCCGACAGCATGACAGAGTAAGCGCCCCATCACTTTGAGCAACGTGGCCAGCGGATCGGCGGATCCGCGCGCCGGCGAACCCGGCGGCCCCGTATCGAGAGGTCCCATGATCACATCAATCCGCCGGCCGGCAGCTCCGCAGGCGGGCTCCGCGGTCGGTACGCAGCGGACGCCGGGGAGCCCGTCGTGACAGCCGACCAGCAGTCGCGCCGGGGACCGAGCACCAGCACGCGTGCGGCGCCCGCGAACAAGGCCGAGGCCCTCGCCGACTGGGCCGACGGCCGGCTCGGCATCTACGCGCTGGCCAAGTCCAACATCCGCAAGATCTTCCCGGACCACTGGTCCTTCATGCTGGGCGAGATCTGCCTGTACACCTTCATCATCATCATCCTGACGGGCGTCTGGCTGACCCTCTTCTTCAAGCCCTCCATGGGCGAGGTGATCTACGAGGGGCAGTACCTCCCGCTCCGGGGCATCCAGATGTCCGAGGCTTACCGCTCGACGGTCAACATCAGCTTCGACATCCGCGGCGGACTGCTGATGCGGCAGATCCACCACTGGTCCGCGATCGTGTTCGTCGCGGCCATGCTGGTGCACATGATGCGCGTCTTCTTCACCGGCGCGTTCCGCAAGCCCCGCGAGATCAACTGGCTCTTCGGTGCCGGTCTGCTCATCCTCGGCATGTTCGACGGCTTCATGGGCTACTCGCTGCCCGACGACCTGCTCTCCGGCACCGGCATCCGGTTCATGGAGGGCGCGATCCTGGCCGTGCCGATCGTCGGCACGTACCTGATGTTCTTCCTCTTCGGCAGCCAGTTCCCCGGCGTCGACATCGTGCCGCGGCTGTTCACCGTGCACGTCCTGCTGATCCCGGGGATCATGCTGGGCCTGCTGGTGGCCCACCTGATCCTGGTCTTCTACCACAAGCACACCCAGTTCTCGGGGCCCGGGCGCACCGAGCAGAACGTCGTCGGCATGCCGTTGATGCCGGTCTACATGGCCAAGGCGGGCGGGTTCTTCTTCCTGGTGTTCGGTGTCGTCGCCGTGATGTCGGCGATCGCCACCGTCAACCCGATCTGGCTGTACGGCCCGTACCGCCCGGACCAGGTCACGACGGACGCGCAGCCCGACTGGTACATGGGCTTCTCCGAGGGCCTGATCCGGATCATGCCGGGCTGGGAGATCGGCCTGTGGGGCCACACCCTGAACCTCGGGGTCTTCATCCCGCTGATGATCTTCCCGCTGGTGCTGGTGGCGGTCTGGGGCTACCCGTTCATCGAGGCCTGGGTCACCGGGGACCGGGGCGAGCACCACATCGCGGACCGCCCACGCAACGCGCCGGTGCGGACCGCCTACGGCGCCGCCTGGGTCGGCCTCTACCTGCTCCTGCTGGCCGGCGGCGGCAACGACCTGCTCGCCACGCACTTCGAGCTGTCGATCAACACGATCACCAATGCCGTCCGGGTCGGCTTCTTCGTCGTTCCGGTGGTGGTCTTCGTGATCACCAAGCGGTGGTGCCTGGGCCTCCAGCGGCGCGACAAGGAGAAGGTGCTGCACGGCCGGGAGACCGGTGTCATCAACCGGCTGCAGCACGGCGAGTTCGTCGAGGTGCACGCGCCGCTGCCGCAGGAGCGGCTGTACACGCTCACCTCGCACGCGCAGCCGCAGCCGATCGAACTGCCGGCCGAGGTGGACGAGAACGGGGTGGCCCGCAAGGTCGGCCTGTTCACCCGCATTCGGGCCCAGCTCTCGCGCGGCTTCTACGGCCAGGGCAGCCAGATCTCCAAGCCCACCGCCGAGGAGCACGAGGAGATCACCAGCGGCCACGGCCACCACTGATCCGCCGATCCGCTGATCGGCCGATCCGTCGATCCGCTGATCCACGGCCGCCCGCAGGACGCCAACAGCGCCCGCCACGCCGCAACGCGCGTGGCGGG